>JBDTKL010000298.1:0-3345 GCA_039935355.1 Candidatus Tumulicola sp. | reverse complement strand
AGCCGCCAAAGCCGGACACGACCTCATTCACCGGATCGGAGTGGCGCGGATTCGCGAACACAACGTGCGACTGACGACGATGCTAGCCGGCATGGCGCTCGAGCGCGGCTTGCGCGTCAACACGCCGCTCGAGCCGGAACGCCGCACCGGATGGATCGGCATCGATTTCGACGATTCCGAACGGGTCTGCCGCGCCCTCATCGAGCGCCGCGTCTTCGTCGATTACCGGCCTGGTTGCGGGATCCGCGTCAGTCCGCACTTCTACACGACCGACGCCGAAATCGACGACTTTTTCGAAACGCTCGACGACCTCCGCTGAAACTTTCGCGGCCGTAGCGCGGTCGCACGTGTACCGTGATCGTCGATCATCGTAACCCCGGCGCCGCTTTCCGGCGCCTTTCGTTGCCCGTTGCCGCCCAGTTGGTCGGCGATCAGCTTTTGGGCATCGTCGACACGATCGTGATCGGTAGCTTGGGTGCCGTCGCACTCGCCGGCGCCACAGCAGCGAACGTCACGTTTCTCGTGATTGTGTTCTCGACATTCGGATTGATGAGCGGCACGGCGATCGTCGCCGCGCAACGCATCGGTGCCGGCGATATCGATGGATTCGCATTGACCGTGCGGTCCGGTGCGTTGATCCCGTTAGCCTGCGGCGTCGGTTACCTATTGTTATCGTTCGTGGGCGCGCAACCGGTGATCCATTTGCTGGTCGGGCATCTGCCCAGCGCAGACGCGAGCGCGACCTACTTGATGCTACGCTGCGCGTCGATCATTCCGATCGCGATTTCGGGCACCTCGATCGTCGGATTGTCGGCGGCCGGAAATCGCATTCTGGGCGTGCTGGTACTTTTGACGATCAATCTCGTCCACATTCCGTTGGTTCTGGTGCTCGCGCTGGGTTGGTGGACGCACCACCCATACGGCATCGTCGGAGCGGGGGTATCCTCGCTGCTGTCGGAAACGGTCGGAATGATCTGCGCGGTCGTCTATGTTGCGGCAAAACCTTCATACAAAATATTCGCTCGCGCTCGCATTTCGATTTCAGAGGCGTTGCGTTGCGCGCGCATTGGATTACCCGAATCGATTTTCTTAGTCGGCGTGATGCTGCCGGACGTCGTCATCGTCGCGATGTTGGCGCCGCTCGGGCCGACGATCGTTTCCGCATTTCGCGCTCTCAACGTCGTATCCGACTTGACCTTGGCATTGCCGTTACCGCTGCAGCAAGCGGCTCAAACCGTCATCGGACAACGTCTCGGCGCCGGCGATCCCGATGGCGCGCGTTGGTTCCTGTTGCGTGCCCAACGGTTCGCAACGGTGCTCGGTTTTGCGGGCGGAGCGATCGCCGCAGCGTTCGCGTGGCCGTTGGCATTCGCGTTCACCTTGAACGCGACGGTAGCGAGCATTGCCGCACTCCCACTTGCATTGCATATGATCACGCTTCCGCTCAAAGGGTGGGCCATGGTTTCTCTCGCGCCGATCAGAGCTGCCGGCGATACCCAGTTTTCGATGGCGATCGGTTTGGCGTGTAGCGCTTTGGTCATTCCGTTTGCCTGGTTCGGTATCGAACGGTTGCATATCGGGTTGTACGCGATTCCGCTCGGCTGGATCGCAGCGTGGGTAGTACGCGCGGTCTGGACCCAGATCAAACTCCGCGACGGCGAGTGGGCGCGCCGGCCGCGCCTAGCGGTATAAGTGCACGTGTCAACGCTTCGGTTCGGCGTTGCAACCGCAGACCATCAGTGCGAAGCCTACGATGGAAACGATGACGTGCGGGACGTGTGGGAGCGCGTGCGAGCGTTGGTGCCTCGCGGTAAAGCCACCGATTTTTGGAACCGCTACGGCGAAGACGTCGAGCTCTCAAAAAACCTCGGTTGCACGGCCTTTCGACTTTCGCTGTCGTGGGCGCGGCTCGAACCGCAACCCGGCGTTTGGGATGACGAATCGTTCGCACATTACCGCGACGTGTTGCAATCGGTCCGCGCAGCCGGTATGTCGACCATCGTCACGCTCGTCCACAACACGTGGCCGTTGCACGTACAAGCCGCCGGACAAGGCGCGGGACCGCTCGACGCGGAGTTTCCCAACCGTGTAGCGGCGTTTGCGACCGAGGTCGCGAGACGCCTCGGCGACCTGATCGACGACTACGTGACCCTCAACGAGCCCAACCAGCTGTTGTACGGCTGGATCAAAGGCTTCTGGATGCCCGCCTATGCGATGCCGCCCGGACAGCCGCCGTATCAAACCGGCGACGAACAGATGGACGACGTATTGACGCTCATTCCAAACCTGTTTCGCGCACACGCCAAAGCGCGCGATGCGATTCGCGCGATCCGTCCCGCCGCACGCGTCGGCACGAATCCGCTGGTTTTGGGACTGCCGCAATGGTTACAGCGTTGGGTCGACCGCAACGCGACGCATCTAAAGTCACCCGAAGACGTCAAGCGTCAAGCCGCGCGCATCGCGCAGTCCGCGATTGCGGAAGGGGGGCGAGTCGATTGTTCGATCGCACAATTGACGTTAACCCAGCAGCGAGAGCAGCACGCGTTCTTCTCAGAGCCGTACTTTTGCACGCATCTCGCGGCGCTGCACGCCGCAACGCTCTCGCTACCGGCCGACACGCAAACCTGGCGCGCGAACGTCGGCGTCGTTTCACAGACGCTGACGGCCGACATCGTCGGCGGGTGGTTTCCGGCTGCGACGATCCGGTATTTCGAATCGATGGACGCGGCCGTCGCGGCGCTGCGCGCGGGAATGGCCGACGCCGTTTTCGACGACGAAGCGATGCTCCGGGCGTTTGCAGATGCCGCCTTTTCGTCGACGCGGCTGCCGGGATCGGAGCAGTATTTCGCCGTGGCAATGGCGCTCGGAAGCCGAACGCTGCTCAACATTGCGGATCGAGCGATTCGCGATCTGCGAACGCAACGCTCGGATATCCCGAACGCACGCAATCGGAAAACGATCGCGCACCTGGGCGATACCGGCGCACCCGCAGACGCTGCGAAAGCGGACGTACCCGACATGGACCGGTCGATCGAACGAATCCGTAGGCGTGGCGTGCTGCGCGTCGGCGTACATCCGGGCGTTCCAGGATTATGCGAAGTTGTCGAGTCGGCGACAAAGCCGTCGGAACGATATAGCGGATTGGAACCACAGCTCGCGCGCGCCATCGCACAGCGTATTTTTGGAGATCCGGATTGTGTGCGGTTCGTCGAAGTCGGGGGCGCCCAGCGATTGCAAGCGACGCGTTCGTGGGTGCACGCGATCTTTGCGTTTCGTAAAAGCTTCGCCATCTTCGGAACGCTCCTCGGGACGAATTGGTGGAACCTCGGTATGGCCGGCAAGCTG
>JBDTKL010000297.1:0-10048 GCA_039935355.1 Candidatus Tumulicola sp. | reverse complement strand
GCAATCCGCATATCGGCCCCGCGTACACGACGATCGTTGCCGACGTGCTAGCGCGCATGGCTCGCACTCGCGGGCCGGCTCGTTTTCTCACCGGCACCGACGAACACGGCCAGAAGGTCGCCGATGCCGCCGCCCAAGCCGGCAAAACGCCGCAAGATTGGTGCGACGAATTGGTGCCGCGCTGGCAGGCGCTGTTCGCGGCGTACGACGTTGAGTACGACGATTTTATCCGAACCACCCAACCGCGTCACGAGCGAGTCGTACAAGCCGTGTTCGAACGCATGCGCGCCAACGGCGACGTCTATCTCGGGACGTATGAAGGCTGGTATTGCGTCTCAGACGAGACGTTCTGGCCCGAATCGAAGTTGCGCGATGGGCGTTGCCCCACGTGCGGCCGCGAAGTAACGCGGATTTCCGAAGAAGATTGGTTTTTCCGACTTTCGAATTACCGCGACCGTCTGCTCGCGCACTTCCGCGAGCATCCGGATTGGGTGCGTCCGCGCAGCGTCTACAACGAGATGATGGCGCTGCTCGAAGAGGGCCTCGACGATCTATCGATCACGCGCAAGAATTTAGCTTGGGGAATCCCCGTTCCGGGCGGTGGCGACGACGGGGTGATCTACGTCTGGTTCGACGCACTGCTCAACTACATTTCGGCCATCGGATGGTCGACCGACGAAACGATGTTCTCCACCTACTGGCCGGCATCGGTGCAGCTGGTCGGAAAAGAAATCGCGCGCTTTCATACCTTAATCTGGCCGGCGTTGCTGTGGTCGATCGGCGAGGTAGCGCCGGATCTCGTATTCGCCCATGGCTGGATTACGGTCGACGGGCAGAAGATGGGCAAGAGCCTTGGCAATGCGGTGGATCCGTTTGCATTGGTCGAGACGTTCGGGGCCGATTCACTGCGCTATTTTCTATTACGTGAAGCGCCCTTCGGCAGCGATTTTTCATATTCGGAAGACAAGATCGCGCAACGACACAACAGCGATCTCGGGAACGACCTTGGAAACCTGCTGCATCGCACTGCATCGATGCTGCAAAAATATCGCGACGGCGTAGTACCGTCGCGGCCGGACGTTTCCAATCCGTTGCAAGAACGCTTTGCCGCGCTCCCGGCGAGCTTCGCAACGCACGTACTGGACTTGCGCTTCCGCGAAGCGCTCGAATCCGCGTGGGAATTCGTGACCGCATTGAACCGCTCGGTCGACGACGGCAAACCCTGGGTGATGTTTAAAGAGGGCCGGCACGACGCTCTCGATACGCTACTGTTCGACCTATGGGAGGGCTTGCGGCGTCTGGCGATGCTGTTGCATCCGTTCATGCCGTCCAAGACCAACGAGATGTGGCAACGCCTAGGCGCGAGCGGACGAATCGACGGCGATTGGTCGTCGCTCGACGCGTGGGGATCGGCCGGCGGAGCCCGCGTTTCGGGTGGTGCGCCGCTCTTTCCGCGCATCGAACGCTCGGCGTGATCGACACGCATTGTCATCTGCACGACAAGCGCTTCGACGACGATCGTGCGGTTGCGATCGCGCACGCGAGAGGACTCGGCGTCGACCGCATGATCACGGTAGGTTGCGATGTCGAAGACAGCCGGCTCGCGCTCGCAACCGCCCGTGAGTACGATCTTTTCGCCAGCGCCGGCGTGCATCCGCACGAAGCCGAGGGTGTAGCAGCCGGCTATTTGCAAACCTTGAACGAGTTCGCGCGCGACGAACGCGTCGTCGCCATCGGCGAAACCGGACTCGATTACTATTACAACCATAGTCCGCGCGAGAATCAGATTCGCGTGCTGCGCGAGCAGATCGGGCTCGCGCGCGAGCGGGAACTGCCGCTCATCTTCCACCAACGCGACGCGTTCGACGATTTTCTCGGCGTGCTACGCGACGAATTTTCGGGTCTTCGCGGCGTCGTGCATTGTTTCACAGGCGACGCCGAGCAAGCCGAAATGCTAGTGCGCGAGTTCGATGTAAAACTCGGAATCGGGGGCGTGTTAACGTTTAAGAACGCGCAGCCGTTGCGAGATGCCGTGGTGCGCGTCGGACTCGACGCGGTCGTGCTCGAAACCGATGCGCCGTATCTGGCACCGGTGCCGATGCGCGGAAAACGTAACGAACCAGCATTCGTGCCGTACGTCGCTCGAACGCTGTCGGAACTCTTCGGCATCGATATCTCCGAGGTCGAGGAGATTACCGGCCGCAACGCCGCTGCGTTGTTTTCCATTTAAGGCGCGCCGGACGGTTCCAGCGGCCGGGCACCGAGCCAGCGCGTTTCGAGTCGCTCGGCCACCGCGACCACAATCGCGCCGTTTCGGGTGCACGTACCCCAGTCGATCTCGTCCGGCGTTCCGAAGGCCGGCGACGCGTTGGCCGATCCGATCCACGCTTCACGTCCGCACGTTGCAAACTTCTCCGAATCGGTAGTGGTACGCACCTCGACGCCGTCCGTTGTGAGGCGCTGTAGCGTCGCGCGCTCGCGGGCGTTCGAAGCCAGCGGCCGGCGTTCCACCAGCAACTGCGGATGCAGGCCGCGTTTGCCGAGATCGTCCAGCGCGCGGCAGACGGCGTTCGAACTGCCGAACGTTTCCGTTTCGAGCCGCACGCGATCGCAGGCTCGAGCACGTTCCAACATGCGAGCCTCCAACTGCAGCGCCGACCGCTTGTGGAGCGCGAATCCCGGCCGGTCCGAGGGTACCCGGCCGGCCGTTGCGTTTCGGACGGCCGCCGAGTCGGCCGCATCGTCGTCGCGTACGATCACGTCGTCGCGCGCCCAGTTCCGGTCGTCCAGAAACAACTTGCCGTCGACCGCCAGCGCTTTCGCGTGCAGCGGGGCGTCGCCGGCCGCCGGTTGATTTAAACGGACCGACGCCCCGCTACGGCGCAGCTCGATCGCGAGGTGATGATTATAGGTAGCGAACGAACCGTCGGGATCCCCATAGGGTGCGCCCTCAAGGCGTACTGCAACCCGCGCACCTCGCCGGGCGGCGTCCTCGAGCGCGTGCAGCAAGGGCCGCGACTGCAACGTGTAGGCGATCATCGCGATATCGCGACCCTTGCCGATCGACGCGAGGGCGGCCGAGCCCGAACTTAGTCGCACCATGACGAAGCTCGATCCCACCCTGCCGCGGCACCGCAAGCCCAGGAGAGGGCCTCGCCCGCCGGAAAGCAGCCGGAGACCCATGACTTCGAGCCAGATCGAGCGCGCAAACGGCGACAAGGGAGCATTCGTACGAGCGATGTTTGCCCGTATTGCTCCACGCTATGACACCACGAACCGAGTGCTGACCGCGGGGCTCGACGAGCGCTGGCGCAGGCGTGCCATTACCGTACTCGCCCCACGGCCGCATGACCGCATCGCCGACTTGTGCTGCGGCACGGGCGACCTCGTCTTCAATTTATTAAAGTACGACGCCACGCTGGCGGTGACGGGCGTAGATTTCTGCGAGCCGATGTTAGACCGGGCCAGGGAGCGCGCGGCGACGGTTCGCTCGAGCGCCGTATTCCTTGAAGGCGACGTCATGGCGCTGCCGTTCGAGGATGCGTCGGTAGACGGCGCCACCATGGGGTTCAGCCTGCGCAACGTCGAGGACGTGGATCGCGTGCTGCGCGAGGTACTGCGCGTGCTGCGGCCCGGAGCGCGATTCGTGAATCTCGACGTGAGTAAAGCGCCCAATCCTCTTATTAAGCGCGCGTTCGACGCGTACTTCTACGGAATCGTCCCGATCGTCGGCGGTCTGGTGGGCGGCTCGCGCCAGGCATACGCCTATCTGCCGAACTCTTTAACGCATCATCCAAATGCAATCCAGTTGCGCGAGCGCTTCGCGGCGGCCGGGTTCGCGGACGCAGGCTTCGTTCCATTGATGGGCGGCACGATCGCGATCCACCACGGAATCAAACCGTGAGCGACGCGCTCTTTTCTCCGGCGCTCGACGCCAACGACAACGACGATCTGCGCGGCCTGGTCGAGCATTTTTTTGCCTCGCGTTTCTCGACCGACAACGCCCTCGTTACCGAAGCCGTCAAACGCATGCTGGCAGCCGGCGGAAAACGCATCCGCCCGCGGATTACGCTGCTCGCGGCGGCTGCCTGCGGTGGACGTCCGGCCGAACATCTTTCGTTAGCGGCGTACATGGAGCTAATCCACGTCGCGACGCTAGTACACGACGACGTGGTCGACAACGCGAACACCCGTCGCGGCGTCAACGCCACCGCGGTCGATTACGGCAATCGCGTGAGCGTCCTCGCCGGCGATTATCTGTTCGCCTGGATTTTCAAGAACGTTACGGCCGGTTATCCGCATCCGATCCCGCACGTACTGTCGGCCACGCTGGCGGATATTTGCGACGGGGAAGTGCTGCAGTTACAGGCGCTCGGCAATCTCGGTCTCACATCCAATGAGTACGTCGAAATCGCTCGCAAGAAAACCGCCTCGCTGTTCGCGGCGTCGGCACAGTGCGGCGCGGTGACCGTTGGAGCGTCCGACGAACAAACGACGGCGCTGCACGCCTTCGGCGAGTATCTCGGCATCGCGTTTCAGATGCGCGACGACGTTCTGGATATGATTGCCGACGAACGCTCGCTCGGCAAGCCGGTCGGAAACGACCTGGCCGAACGAAAGGTAACGATTCCATTAATTGACGCGCTGGCGCGCAGCGGCGGCGACTTTCGCGCCGTAGTACGGCGTTTCTACGAGGGCGACAGCCCGGACGCGATTCCGGCGATCGTAGCCGGCATTAGAGAATTCGGCATCGACGCGACGCGCCGCCGAATCGCCGGGTACGTAGAGAAAGCCCGGGCCGCGCTGGAGCCGATTGCAGCGAGCCCGGCGAAACACGAACTGTCGAAACTTGCGGATGCGCTGTCCGGCGCACCCGGCGAATCGAACGGATAAGGGAGAACCTCATGAGCATGCACGTCCAACTAGCCTTTATCGACGCACCGATCATCATCGGCATCTTGGTCGTCGGCGCTTTGCTCTTCGGCGCGGACAAGCTGCCGAAACTGGCGCGTAGCGCCGGACAAGCAAAAAAAGAGTTTGTGATGGGACAAATGGAGGCCGACGAGGCGACGATGCGCGCCCGAGAAGAAGCGCGCCGCCGCGTGGCAGAACAACACTCCGACATCATGAACAACGTCGAAATAGGCTCGATGACCGGCGAAGCCGTCCCGCCGCCGACACCCGATAAGGGAACGCTGAGCTCCTAGGAACTCGTCGATGCTGCTGCAGCGGCAATCTCCCGCGCCCTCTGAGGATCCATGGGACCAAAAGGAGATGCCGTTTACGGAGCACCTGAGGGAGCTCCGCCGCCGTATTTTGATCTCGCTGGCGACCGTCGGCGGGATTGCCGTTCTGCTCTTTTGGCCGTCGCAGTTCATCATCAAATGGATGATGAACGAATATTTTCACGGCATCGCGCTGCACGCGTTCGGGCCGGCGGACGTGATTTTCACCGAGTTCAAGCTGTCGATCGTCGGCGGTGTGGTGTTCGGGTTGCCGGTACTGATACAGCAGTTGTGGCTGTTCGTGGTTCCGGCGATCGCGCCGCGCACACGGCGAATGGTCTATGCATTCGTCATACCATCGTTTCTGTTGGCGTTGACCGGCCTCGCGTTCGCGCACTTCGTCGTCATCCCGCGCGTCGTGGCGGCACTTCTGAACATCACCAGCGAGGTCGCGACTCCGACCTTCGGCATCGCGACCACGCTCAATTTCGTCATCATACTGCTCGCGCTGTTCGCGATCGTATTCCAAACGCCGATCATTCTGGTCGGTCTCGCCCGTCTTGGCATCGTCGATGCGCCCGCGCTCAAACGTTACCGCCGTCACGCATTGTTTGGTTTCTTCGTTGCGGGCGGCATCGCGGCGCCCGACGGTAATCCGTTGACGATGGCCATGCTGGCCGTGCCGATGTACGTGCTGTACGAGATATCGATCTGGATCATTCTGCTTCTCGGGCGCACGTGGCGCAAGGGGGAGTAGCCGCACTCGAGCGCGCGGGATTCGGTCGCGCGTATGCCGATTTCGTTAACACGTTCGGCAACGTGCTGTTCGCCGTTAGCTTGTTCTTGGTATGGGGACTGCTGACGCTGATCGGCGTCGTTGTCGATCAAGATAAAGATTTTTCGACCTACGTTGCGTCGTACGACGCACCATTGGCGCGAGCCATCGTGCGCCTCGGCTTCGATAACATCTACCATTCGCCGTGGTACGTGGGCATCGTCGCACTGATCTTGATCTCGCTCACCGTGTGCACGTTCAAACGCGTCATTCCGGCGCGGTTGCCGCGACTGCATCCGGTCGCAGTCGAGAAGATTCCGCTGCATGCGACCTTCGATGCCGATGGCGACGAAGCCGCGGTCCGCGACCGCGTCGCTGCGACGCTGCGCAAACGGGGCTGGACGATTCGAGAGAAAACCTTCGGCGGCGTCGAGTGGACGTTCGCGGACAAAAACAATTGGGCGCGTCGCGGCGTGTTGATCGCCCATCTAGGGTTCGTCATCATCGCGGCCGGCACGACGCTCTATTGGGCTCGTGGATTTTCCGGCGAAACCGCAGTGCTAACCGGACAGTCGGTGCGCATTCCGCAGACCGGTGCGGTGCTACGGCTCGACAACTTCGCCTACAAAATCCAACCAATTCTGACCAAGAGCGGAATGGTGTATCAGCCGGTCGATTACGTTTCGCACGTAACCGCAGTCGGCAACGACGGCCGCTCGCAAGCGCTGACCGTTCGCGTCAACCATCCGGTCGACATCGACAAGACGCTGTATTATCAAGCGAGTTACGGCTTCGGCGTGCGCTTCAACGTAACGCATAACGGCCGCCCGGACGTCGATCGCTCCAGCCGAACCTTGCTGGAGGGTGACTCGATTCAATTTCCCGATGGCCGGACGCTACTCTACGCACGTTTCGTACCGACGGTCGATCCCCGGACCGGATTACCCGCCGCCGACCCGCGCGTCAACAACCCGGCAGCGATTCTGCAAGCCGTGATCGATGGCCAACCTGTCGGAGAAGCCGCGGTTCCGCTGCGCACCTGGATCGACATCGGCGGCGGCTGGCGCGTGACGCCCGAGCGCTACGTGATGTACAGCGGCTTTCAATACCGGTACGACCCGGGCATACCGCTGGTCGGTATCGGGGCGATCGTGCTGCTCATCGGCCTCATCGTTTCGTTTTACGTGCTGCCCGCACGGTTATTCGTCCGGGTCGACCCGGATGGACCGGGGCGGTCGCGCGTCGGCGTCGCAGCGACGACGGTCAAGGGTTACGACGTTTTCGAACAAGAGTTTCAGAAACTCGTGCTAGCGTTGAACCCAGGATGATGCTGATATGAAGACGCCGCTCGACGAAGTGCTGATGGTGACGGCCCTCGGGTCGTACGTACTCGCGGCGCTGGCGCTGTTGATCTACTTCTTCTCTCGCGAGGAATGGTTGCGCTTGTTCGGCGCCCCGCTGGCAGTGCTGGGATGCGCCGCGCAGTTCGCCCAGCTGGCCGTCCGATTCGAAACGACCGGAGTCTGGCCGCTGCTCAACCTCTACGGCTCGCTTTCACTGTTTGCTGCGATGGCGGTCGCGATTTTCATCGGCTTCGCGATCCGCTACAAGCTGTGGTTCGCCGGCGGATTCGTGCTCGCGCTGGCGGCGATTTTTCTGGCCTACGGCGTCACCTGGAACGAGGGCACGATGCCGGCGGTACCCTCGCTGCAATCGTATTGGGCAAAAATCCACGTGCCGATCGTCGTGTCATCCTATGCTGCGTTTTTAGTCGCATTCGTCTTTTCCGGCATCTACCTGGTGAAGTATTACGCCGAGCGTGCGTTCGAACGCGCGCCTTCGCCGGCGCTGGCCACCTCAGCCGGCACGACCTTTGCTGCCGGTGCGTCGCCGGCGCTATCGATGCGCCGCGACACGCCCGCGCTCGAAGCCGCCGCCGAGAACGGCAGCACGGTCGCTACCTGGTTTATGTCGCTTCCGACACTCGCGCAGCTCGACGTCGTCGTCTATCGCGCCGTTGCGATCGGATTGCCGCTCATTTCGATCGGCATCATCACCGGCGCGATGTGGGCCAAAGAGGCGTGGGGCGCGTACTGGCAATGGGATCCGAAGGAAACGGCCGCGCTGTTTTCGTGGATCATCTATTTGGCGTACATGCATTTGCATACGCGCCATGCCTGGCGCGGCGTTCGCACCAACTGGGTGAGCGTGCTCGGTTTCGTCTCGATCGTCTTCTGCTACTTAGGCGTCAACATCTGGATCTCGGGCCTGCATAGCTACAAAGTCTAGCCCGACGCACCTCGCTCCCGAGTTTCGTCCTTTGCTTCTTCTAGAGGGCGGGCTTACAATGCCGGGAAGATGGCCCAGAAGCGGTCACGCCTGTTAGGAGAAGTCGATTGTCCATGCATCGCGCGTACGAAGAACCAGAAACCGGCGACGAGATATCCCGGCGGACGTTCATGGCCAACGCCACCATGACGATCAGCGGAATCATCGGCGTGGTGCTGGCCGTACCGCTGATCGGCTCGCTGATTCCAGTCGGAAGCGGCGATAAAGGCAGTTGGTCGGGGCTGACCAAGTCGGAAATCGACCAGCTCTCGAGCGCGACATCGAAACCCGTCAAGATGACCTTCACCCTGAAATACAAAGACGGTTATCTGCCGGAGCAGGCCGCGGACGAATACGTCTGGGGCATCAAGATCGACGCTGCTAAGTTTCAAGCGGCACGACCCGACATTTATCAAGTGAAGGGCGGCAACGTCGACTATCCGGCCGTCAATCTCGGCTTCGTGATCTTCAGCCCGATTTGCCCGCACCTCGGTTGCCGCTTCAACTGGAGCGCGGAATCGAACCGGTTTTTGTGTCCGTGCCACGGTTCACAGTATAACTTCGACGGAACGCACGAAGCCGGCCCCGCGCCGCGCGGACTCGACCCGCTGCCGTTCCGCGAGCAAAGCGGCGCGGCCCAAGTGACCTGGATTCAGTTCAAGCCAAACGTCCCCGATCGCGTCATCATCTCGTACCAAGCGTAACGGCCAGGAGTTACTACCGATGCTCAATTGGATCGAAAAACGCACCGGCTTTATCTCGATGACGCAGGACTTCCTCACCGAGGACGTTCCTGGCGGCGCGAGTTACTGGTACGTTTTCGGCAGCGCGACGCTGTTCGCGATGATCGTGCAGATCGTCACGGGTATTTTCCTGACGTTCTTCTACGCACCGTCGGCCGCGACGGCGTGGGAGTCCACGCGCGCTATTTATTTAAACCCGTTCACGCACTTCATCATCTCGGTGCACTATTGGGGTGCATCCGCAATGATCGCGCTGGTCTTCTTGCACTTGCTGCAAGTGCTGATTTGGGGCGCGTACAAATCGCCGCGCGAACTGCAGTGGATCGTCGGCGTACTATTGCTGCTCGTCACGCTCGTCTTGGGTCTGACCGGATATTTGCTGCCGTGGGATATGGACGCGTACTTCGCGTCGCAAGTCTCGCTGAATATCGCCGGCCTGCCGCCGGTCGCCGGTCCGATTCTGCAGAACATCGCGCAGGGCGGCGGAACGATCGGCACCGCCACTATCAACCGCTTCTTTGGCTTGCACGTGTGGCTCATGCCCGCCGCACTTCTCGGACTCGTCGGCGCGCATCTGGCGATCTTCCGTCACAACGGTTCGGCCGGCCCGGTCGCCGACGATCGTCGCGGAATGAAGCCCGGCCGCTTCTGGCCCGATCAAATGTTCATGGACGCGTTTGCGTCGTTCATCGTGTTTTTGATCATCGTCGCGCTGGCGTTACTGGTGCCGCCGTTCCTCGATCAAAAGGCCGATCCGACCAACTCGCAGTTCGTGCCGTATCCGGCCTGGTATTTCTTGTCGTTGTTCGGCTTACTCGGAATCGTGCCGGCATCCTTAAGCATCGGGCCGTTTCCCTTGCCGATGGAACTCATCGCGACGGTCATCGTACCGACGATCTTCTTACTCGTAGTCCTGGCCATTCCGTGGATCGACCGCAGTACCGTACGCAGCTTCTCCTCGCGCGCGGGCATCTTGT
>JBDTKL010000296.1:0-2927 GCA_039935355.1 Candidatus Tumulicola sp. | reverse complement strand
GGTGCTTTCCGCACTCGTTCGCTCCGGCGCGTTTCGTTCGTTGCGGCGCACCGCCGCCCGCGCGTTTCGATCCAGCACCGTGGCCGCCGCGTTGTCGTTTCAAACGATGTACCTCGGTATGTCGCCGTACGCGTCGCCCGAGCTGTATCGCTTGCTGTTTTTCACCGAAATGGGCGAAGGCATATTTTTCCCGCGCGGCGGCATCTACACGCTGGTGCGAGCGCTCGAACGTCTGGCTCTTTCGTGCGGCGCCAAAATCGAATATTCGACGACGGTGCGCGGGGTTGTGGAGCGGGGCCACACCGTGCGCGCCCTCAGCAGCGACCGTGGGGAGTTTGCGTGCGACGTGGCACTGTTCTCCGCCGACTTACCGTACGTCTACGCATCGCTGCTCGACGAACCGCGGCATCGATCGACCAAGATGCGCCACACGCCGTCGGCGTTGCTGCTCTATGCCGCCTTGGAGCGCTCGTACGACGAGACGGCACATCACGAGTTCTTGATGCCGGCCGACCTGCGCGCGACCTGCGACGATATCTTCGCCCGGCGGCGCTTTCCGCGCGATCCGGCGATCTATCTCGCCGCGCCGTCCGCTACCGATGCGTCGATGGCGCCGGCCGGAAAAGAAGCGCTGTACGTCTTGGTGCCGGTCGCGAATGCCGACGGCAACACCGATTGGAATTCGCACACCGCCGAGAAGGCGGACGAGATTCTCGAAACGATCGAACGCCGCCGCTTCCCCGGCCTACGCGGGCGAATTCGCTGGATGGAAGTGCGCACTCCACAAGACTTTCTCGAAGAGTTGAACTGCTCGCGCGGTTCGGCGTTCGGACTTTCCCACGATTTACTGCAGATCGGTCCGTTACGGCCCGACACGCGCCATCGCCGCTTACGTAATGCGTACTTTGCCGGAGCGAGCACGCGGCCCGCGACCGGATTGCCCCTAGTGACATTGAGCGCGATGCAAACCGTCGAGCGTATTTGCGAGGAGATTCCGGCATGAGCCACGTCAAAAGTGCCGCCTACTGCCGGCAAGTCATGCAGTATCACGCACGTAGCTTTTATTTCGCCACGAGGCTGCTGCCGGCGGCAAAACGCGACGCGATCGAGGCGCTGTATGCGTTTTTCCGCTGCGTCGACGATGCGGCCGACGAAGGAAACGCCGGAATAACGACGCGGCGGGCGCGCTTGCATGCGTTTCGCAGGGCGGTGGAATCCTTGCACGGCGGCCCCGACGCGTGCGAGGAACCGTGGTTCGACGCGTTGTCGCGAGCGTACGAGCGCTACGCGATCGATCGAAGGCCGTTGCTCGAACTGATCGACGGCTGCGAAAGCGACCTGGGTACGGTCGATATCGCGACCATGAACGATCTCGAAACGTACGCGCGTGCGGTGGCCGGAACCGTCGGGCGAAGCGTCGTTCCGATCCTTGGGGCAACGGGAGCCGAGGCGCTGGCGTTGGGCGAACGATTGGGCGTCGCGATGCAACTGACTAACGTGTTACGCGACGTCGCCGACGACGAGCAGCAGGGGCGAAACTATCTGCCGCTTCGCGAGTTTCCGGGCGCCGGTGGCACCGAAGCGATGCGTGCCGTCGCGGCGCATGCGAGACGGCAGTACGACGCCGGGCGAGCGTTGGCTCGGCGCGTTCCAAACGACGGGTCGCGGGCCGCGTTACTGATGGCGGCGACGTTCTACGAAGGTATTCTCGCGCGGATCGAGCGGCGCGGATTCGACCGCGCGGGCCGGGCGTTCGTGGGAGGTGCGGCCAAGTGGGGTTTGGCCGCGAAGTGCCTCGTTAGCGCTTATACGGGCTTGGCGATCATCAAGTAAATGACGGCAAACAACACGGCGGTTATCGTCCACCCGACCACGTTCCACGCAAGGAACAGATTGCGTGACGGATTCCCACGGCGCGTCGCAACGAAGAGGAGGATCTCGATGGGAGCCAGCACGGCGATCCAGACGACGCCCGAAACTGCCACCGCGATCAGCGCGTCGCGCAGCCAACGCGTGGCCGCGACGTCGAGATGTAATCGTTGGGCGAGCAACAATCCGGTTACGACGACCGCACTTCCGAAGACGAGCGTGAAGACAGCGTCGGTAAATAAAATCTCGCGCGCGGCAAATGCAGCTAGGTTGCGATCGCGCCTCGCAAATGCCCGCAACGCCCAGACGCCGGTAATCGCGAAGTTTCCGAGCCACAGCACCGCCGAAGCGACGTGCAGCGTGGTGAGCCACTCCATCGACCGCGCCTTCGGTGCGCGGGCGTGAAATCCGTGGCGGTCGTCGGCGCGGGTCTGGCCGGCTTGTCGGCGGCGCTGGAACTCGCACGGCGCGGTGCGCAAGTAACCGTCCTCGAGGCGCTGTCGACGGTCGGCGGCCGCGCGCAACGCCTGCAATATGGCGCGTATCGGTTCGACGCCGGCCCCACGCTGCTGGTGATGACCGACGTGCTTCGCGCGACGCTGGGAGAAGCGGGTTTCAAACGATTGGGATTGCGCCGCTTGGAACCCGGTTATCGCGTATTTTGGCCGGATGGCGAACGCTTCGATCTGTCGTCGGACCTAGCAGAACTGTTGACGCAGATCGCACGCTTCGAGGGTCCGTTGCGCAATGCGCCGGCGCTTCGATACATCGCGCGGGTGCACGATTTGTACCTTCGTTCGCGCGTGAACATTCTCGACGTCGATCACACGGCCGGTTCTTTCGTCCGCACGCTGCTCTCGCCAGGCCGATTTTCCCCGTGGGCGGTCGGCCGACTTCGCTCGTTCGCGCAGCGATACTTTACGTCGTCGCACGTCGTGGACGCGTTGACGTTCCAGACGCTCTATCTCGGGACGTCGCCGCGTCGCGCTCCGGCCCTCTACGCGATGCTGGCGGTCGAAGAGGCTGTCGGTGGCGTGTGGTATTGCGAAGGCGGCACG
>JBDTKL010000295.1:0-7897 GCA_039935355.1 Candidatus Tumulicola sp. | reverse complement strand
GATTTACACAAGCCAAGCAGGCCGGCTTTGGAAGCGGCGTACATGCTTTGACCGGCGTTTCCGAACGCACCGACCACGCTGCTGACGAGCACGATCGATCCGGAGCGCGCCTTCATCATCGGTTTCGCGACGGCGGCGGTTAGATAGAACGCGGATTTCAGGTTAACGTCGAGCAGGCGGTCCAACGCCTCGTCGCGCAAACGGATGAGGAGCCCGTCTATGGACTGGCCCGCGTTGGCAACAGCGCAATCGAGGCGGCCGAAGCGGTTGAGGGAGCCCGCGACCGCCTCATCTACCGCCTGGCGATTAGCAACGTCGCACGGTATCACGAGTGCCGACGTGCCCGTCCGGGCGGCTGCGCAGTGAGCGGCCGTTTCTTCCAGCGCGCTTACATCGCGTCCAACGAGCGCTAGGTCTGCTCCGTGACGGGCGAACTCGATGGCGATTGCTCTGCCGATACCCCGGCTTGCTCCAGTGACCAAGGCAACCTTGCCATGGAGGCTCGAGTCGAGGGTCATACCGGCGGTCATGCGGGCGTTTTCGCTAGTTTTTGGCGTAACTTTTCGACACCGTTGAAATCGCTGACGGTGGCGACCTCGGGCGCGCCCGGCATGCGCTTCATGAGCGGTCCCAGTACCCCGTTAGCGCCGAATTCGACGACGAGGTCGAGATCGTAGGTGAGGAGGCGGGCGGCCGTGTCGTGCCACCGTACCTGCGAGACGATCGACTTCACAAGCCGTTCGCGGATCGTTGCGATGTCTCGGTAGGGCTGCGCATCGACGTTGGAGATGACGTCGAACTCCGGGACTTTGAAATTGGCATTGGCCACTTCGCGCGCGAAGCGTTCGACGGCGGGACGCATCAGCTCGCTGTGCCAGGCGCCGGAGACATTGAGGGTTACCACGCGTTTGGCCCCGGCTTCGAGCATCGCGTCGCCGGCTTGCTGGACCGCTTTGAGGTCGCCGCTGATGACGATTTGCGAGGGGGCATTAAAATTGGCGAGGGCTACTCTTCCCGCTCCGCTGTTGCGGGTTTCTGCAGCGACGCGCTCGATGATGGCGGCGTCGAGGCCGAGAACGGCCGACATCGCGCCGGGTGCGAGTTCGGCGGCATCCTGCATGGCCTTGGCTCTTTCGTCGACTATTCTTACGGCATCCTCGAAGCCGATGCTCTTGGCGATAACCAGGCTGCAGATCTCACCGAACGAATGGCCGGCGCTGACCGCTGGTTGTATCCGGCTCCCGACCGCCTCGTAGAGTGCGAGGTTGGTCGTAAAAATGGCTGGCTGGCTGAACTGCGTTTCGCGGAGTTTTTCATCCGGGCCGGCGATCTGGAGCGCGAGCAGGTCGTAGCCGAGCACGCCCGAGGCGCGGTCGAACAGATCTTGCGCGCCGGTCGACTGGACCGCAACGTCGGCGCCCATGCCGACGGACTGCGAACCTTGGCCCGGGAAAACGACGCCTACGCGCACGCTCCGCTAGGGTTGATCTGGTGCGGCTGCGGCGTGGGTATGATCGTCTTTGATTTCCATGACTTGGCGACCGGCGTACGTGCCGCATTTGCCGCACGCGAAATGCGGACGCTTGGGCTCGTGACACTGCGGGCACTGGACCGTCGTGACGGGTTCCAGCTTCCAGTTGGCCGCTCGGCGGCTGCGCGTTTTACTGCGCGGCGTTTTCCATTTTGGGTTTGCCACGTTAGTCTCCGTCTTCTCCGTTGTCGTTGTCGATGTTGCAGGCGCACTGGCCGGCGTTTAAATTCGCGCCGCAGGAGCCGCACAGGCCCTTGCAGTCATCCGTGCATCGCAGACCCATCGGCAGAACGGTCAGGACGACCTGCCGCGCGAGATCCGCGATATCGAGCTTGCCGTCGATGAGGACATTGCCCTCGCCGAACGGGTCGGCTTTGCGATCGATCTGCGGGTCGAGCCGCTCGTCTACCTCTACTACTAGTTGCCGCTCGACGTGCTCGAGACAGGCGTCGCAGTCGCCCTCGGCGGTTGCTTGAATCTGACCCTCGACCATCAGGATACGGTCGGCGCACTTCATTTCGAGATCGATCCAGGCCGGCTCGGGAAACTCGATTCCCTCGAACGACTCTAGTGGGACGTGCTCGTGGAGCGTCAGGACCTGACCTGCGCCCGAGAGGATTCCCTGGATATCGACGGTGTGCGGACGTGCCATATGCAGTATGAAAGGCCCCGCCGGCAGCGGAGCCTACAATCGCTCATTTTAGGGTGTGGTGGCGTCGTTGTCAAACCCGGGCGGGGGCTAAGCGGTTGTCGTGTGCGTTTCGAGCCCTATGGAATTCGGACTAGACTTAGTCCACTGGTTCACAATTCGGCAACGGCGGAAATCGCTCTGATCGACCACGATCGAGAGCATCGCCCGGCTTTTAGCGGCGAAAAATGGCTGGGTCGAGGCTCCCGCTCCGTATTAGGGGAACTTGGAACGCCGAAACGAGGTATACGCCCGCACGCAAGGGTGATCGGCGCGAATTTCGGCTCATCAAAAATGTGAACGAGTGGACTAGACTTAGTCCGAATTTCGTAGTGCCCCGGAACGGGGATTAATGCGGATACATGCGAGCGAAGTCCATGCGATACACATACGTTCCAGGCACGGGCGCACAATAGAAGCTCGCGGGCGTATATCCGGATTTCAGGGCGCCCTCTTTCGTGGCGTTTTCTTCGTATTTTGAACCGCTCGACGAAAGCACGTACGCCTTGGTGGCGCGTCCCTTCGCATCAACGTAAACGATAACTCGAACCGAACCCTCGACGATCTCGGGACTCATCGGCAAATCCGGCGAAACCGCCATCTGGATCGTCGCTGCATTGTATACGGTTCCGCATGTCAGCGGCGGCAGCATTTGGACAAACTTCGCAGCAAGATGCAACGTCGAAGCGACGGCCCGAGGGGTGCCTCCGGGATTCGCGGGGGTTTTGCTTTCGAACTCTCGCGGCTCGGTCGGGCAGGCGGTTTCGGCGCCGCCGTCCAGCCGATATGAATCGACGTAGATAAACTTCGCCTCGATCGGTTTTGGGAACGTTATTTCGAATGGCGCCGTGTTCTTGATGCTCCGCGCTCCGGATAGCGCCAACGCGGGAACGTCGACCGCGTATGCGTCGGTCGCAGAGAACACGACGAGATGCGCACCTGCCGATGCGCCGTCGGCCCGCAGATGCGCGACGAGCGCAGTCGGGGAAGTGAGAGCGGCTTCGACATCGACCGCGCAAAACGGGTCACGCGCAACGGGATCGGCGGCCGTCTCGACCGGCGGGGTCGTCTGGGCGACCGCGAAGCCATTTGTAAAACAAACAAAAACGGCGAGCGACGCTGCCGCAGCAAGCTTCATCTTCACTGCACGCAACATAGCACTACTTGTCGAATTCCGCGGTGAACAGATACGCTTGGTTAACCGGCATGCAGTGCATGAGTGCCGGTTGATAGGTCGAGCGTATTGCGGCGGCTTGGCCCTGCGCGTCGCTGACGTCGATGCCGCTCGACCGTGTGAGGTACGTTTTCGCGACGTGTCCGGTTGCATCGATATACACGGCGACGACGGCGATTCTCGTTTTGTCCAAATTCTCGATACCGTCGGGTTGTTCGGCATGCGTTACGATTGCTTCGCGATCGGGCGCGCCGCAGTCGGTGGCCGGCAGTTTTTCCTTGATTGCGGCGGGAAACGATAAGTATCGCGGAAGCATCGCACGATCGGGCTTGACGAGCCCGAGGACCGAATACCCAAACCGACCCAATTCAAGCGGTTCCACCAGGCACTGCGTTTCCGGCGCGCCGCCGATCGTGTAGGACTCGACGTATGCGCGGTTGATCTCTGCATTTTTTGGCAACGCGATGAAGAACTCTGGGGTCACATTGCCGGTGGCATATTTAGACGTTGGAAGCGGCGGAACGCGTACCGAAAAGGCCTCGGTCGGCGACATCAACACCATTTGCGCGGACAGATTCTTTCCGCTGGTGGTCAGTTTGGCCAGTAAGTGATCGCTCATTGCGCTTTCGGCGTTTTTCCTTACGTCCCAGCCGGCGATCGAGAGTTGAACGCCGCAAAACGGGTCGATTCCAAACGGTGGTGGGTCTCCAAATACGGCGGTTTGGGCGGACGCCGGAGCGCCTGCTAACAGAACCGACGACAGCAGGGCGGCGGCGACAACGCCCGCTATTCCAATTGACCCGCCGGCGTGCCGTAACGCCGCGCGCCGCAATTCAAACATCTTGCGAGGCTCCTCCCCCGGCTCAGATACGACACGATCCTGAGCCTTACCGTCGGCGTAGGGCAGCCCTTCGGTGGGTCGAAAATCAGTCGCATGAACGAGAAAAACGAACACGGTCACGACGAGAACGAGCACGAACATTCCCACGAACACACGCATCTGGACGGCACGCGTCACCAGCACGAACACGAGCACGATGTGGAGCACGAACACGTCCATCACGAAGATGCGACGAACGATGCGGGGATCACGCTGACGGACGAACCCTAAACGATTGACGCACGAATAGTAAGCGTTGGTCGTCGCCGGAGCTCGCGGCGCCGGGGGAGAAACAGCCGCAGTATGCGGCGGCTTCTCGCTTTTATCTGCTTCTTTTTTGCGTTGGCTGCTCCGGCATGGGCCGGCGCGCAAACGCCGTCGCCAGACCCCTCGCCCACCGCGCCGCCGTGGGCCGACCCTTTTTGCGGCGTGTACCAAGGGTTCGATTACTGGGACGTTGCGAATAATCGCGGCCTCGACGACACTTCGACCAGTTATCTGCTCGGACACCTCGAGGCGCACGGGACGAACGCTTCGGCGCACGTCATCTTCTTCTCCGATGCCGATGCATACGAGGCGACGATTCGGTCGCAGCCGCTGAGCGGTGATAGGTACTTTCGAGCCTCGACGCCGTTCCTGATCTCGTTCCCAAAGGCGCTCTCGATACGGTACGCCTACGTGGACTCGTATACGCTCGACGGCGGCCCCACGGTGAACTGCCCAAGGGAAGTGCATGCGTTTTCTAAGGGCGGCGCGCGAAAAAGCCCTCCGGACCTAAAGACTCTGGCAACCTTTGCGGCGACGTATAAGCAGCCGCTACCTGCATTGACATGCGGTAAAATCTATATCGCTGCGGTCGTAATGCGCGCCCAGCAACCGCGCGGCATTCAGGTCGACAGATCGCGGATTGCGCAGATCGCCGTGTTTGTCGACACCGACGGCTCGGTAGCGAAGACGTCCGTGTACAAGTCGAGCGGGGTGGATAATGCCGACGCGCTCGCACAAGATGCCGCGATCCGCTCGTCGTACGTCGCAGCGCAATTCTATTGCGCGCCGACCATCGGAGAGTATCTCTTCACGGCCGAATTTCGGCCATAGCCTCGCGGTCCTTCGAGCCAAGTCTTCAGGGGCGAACGACGATCGTCAGGCGCAGCGAACGCTTCTCTCCCGGATGGAAATAGTAGTCGCTGACGCCGGCGCCGCCGAGGGTCGGGTTGATGGCCGGATTATGCAGTAGCGCCGGTTTGGCGGCGTCCTGCGGGAGCCATGACTGATAGTAATACTCGACATCGTCGGTCTGCGCGTTGAAGATGTTGAAAACGTCGGCGACGAGGTCGTAGCCGCGATGCGTTTTCCAGGTGTATTGTCCGTTGTAGGTGACGGAGGCAGCCGACACCGCATCGCCTTCCTGGTCGAGCACCCGCGGGCCGAAATACCGTAGTCGCAGCGACGCGCCGTAATTCCGCCGGTCGACGGTTACGCCGGCCGACGTAACCACATTAATCGATTCGGGAACGAACGTTCCTTGAGCGTCTGGGTCGGATAGAAAGCGTGCGTTCGAGGTGGAAATGTCGGCGTCGAGCGTGAGCCACGGCAACGGCTTATAGAAATTTGCGAATTCGATTCCACGGCGCATCGTCGGACCGCCGGCGAACGTAACCCCCGCATCCCCGTCGAACACCAACTCGGAGTTGAGGTGCAACTGCCACAGAGCGATGGTGCTGTTGAGGCCGCCGTGCGAGTACCGGTAGCCGAACTCGAGGCCGGCCGCCCGTACCAACGGCGTGTTCTGCAATACCGGCTGCCCGAGTGAATCGTACGGAGCCTGCGTTTGCGGATCGACGGTGTCGACGATACCGCGCGCGTCGTTACTGTGAAAACTTTCGCCGAAATCGGCATACAGTTCTTGGGACGGCGACAAGATGTAGGCGGCGGTGAATTTGGGGTCGACGAGTGCGGACGCGACGTTGCCGGAGTCGGCCGCTACCGCGTTATCGACGTCGAAGGTATAACTGTCGAGCCGGAGGCCCGGCGTCAGCTGCAGGCGGGAACCGATCTTGAACTCGGCTTGCACCCATGCGTACATATCGCGCTCGACGACGTGTGCCAGGCTCAGCGTTCCGTCTGGATACGGGACTCTGTCGTGCGTAAGAAACAGTCCGACTTCGGGAATGTTATCGTTTCGCATACCGAGTCCGGCGGTCGTCACGATTCGGCCATCGGGTGAAAACGTTCGCGATACGTTGCCGCCCGAAACGAACCGGCGGTCGGTTTGCTCGCGCTGATCCCCGCACGAAAACGTGAACGGCACCGGGGCGATCGTGTGGGGCGCATCGTGGGCCGCACCCGGCACGCTGTTCGCCGGACAATACGACAGGTAATTCGGGACGTGCATTGCGTTCGGAGCGCAAGTCGTGTACGCGGTCGTGCAGGTTATCGGATTGCGGGTTACGTTGTAGTAATCCGTCGCATCGTCGAAATCGTATGTGAAATCCGAATACAAATCGAGATATTGGGTGAAACCAAAGACGTTGGCCTGCGTCTCGCCGCGTGCATCGGCTTCGCGATACTCGCCCCCAACCGAATACCGATAGGTCGTGCCACCATCGTATGGATCGATCAATCCGTATGGGCTCAACTGGCCGTCGGCCACCAGCCTTTGTGGAAATTTGGTCGCTAGATTGGAACGTTCCGTGATACCCCATTGCCGTGACGCTAAAATCGCTGTTGGGCGTGCTTCGACTCCATTTGAGCACGCCGTTAAACTTCGCGTACTCGTCGGGCCGCTCGAACGAACCGTTGTCATGATAGATCTGGAAGGCGTAGAGCAAGTTACCGACACCGGCTTTGGGCGAATCCGCTAACAAGAAGTTGCCGTAGCCGTAGCTGCCGATCCCGAACTCCTCGATCGGCGCAGCGAGCACGTCCTTGTAATACAACGCGTAAGAACCCGCGGTTGAGAAATCGCCGGTGTCGGCGTAGTACGTGCCTTTATGATAATCGACGTAGCTGACGAGTTCGGGGATCAGCCAGTTGATATCCGAGTAACCCTGGCCGTGGGCGTGGGTTGGAAAGTTGATCGGCGTGCCGGCGATGGTCGCTTCTAGATCGGTGCCGTGGTCGAGCTGGAAACCACGCAAGTAATACTGATTGGCTTTGCCCTCGCCGCTGTGCTGGCTGACCAGCAGTCCCGGAATCGCCTCCAGGATTTCGGCCGGACGCAGTACCGGGCGGGTAGCGATCTGCTCGGCGTCGATCGTCCCGGACGAGGCGGCCGACACCTTGCCCACGAGATTGACGTCGCGTCCGTGAGCGGCGACGTGCCCGATCGTCTTCAATTTCTTGGTAACCGCGGGTCGACGATGCGCCGGTGTTGCGGTCGGTTTCGCCGACGGACTCACTGCAACTGCGAGCACCACTGCAAGTAGCATCCCCGTAGCGTAACCTATTTTTGAGCGTACAAATCGTTATCGTTGAAGACAAGTTGCGCAGGCAGATATTTTTCAAAACGAGAAATCCAACCGTAACGATGGCACGTTTACAGGGTTCGGGCAAATTGGGACCGACGCGCTCGGTACGTCTGCCGTTCGGGCTAGATCGCTGGTTTTGGGAGCGGCTCGAACT
>JBDTKL010000294.1:0-3946 GCA_039935355.1 Candidatus Tumulicola sp. | reverse complement strand
GGCGAAGCCGCGCTGCCGGTGTCGCCCAAGTGCAACGCGCGTTGTATCGGTTGCATTTCCGAGCAAGAGCCGGAGTCGGGCGTTCCGTCGCCGCAGGCTCGTATCGCATTCGAGACCACTGCCGACGAACTGGCGCGCGTTGCGATCGCGCATTTGGAACGCGTCGAGGATGGCATCGTTTCGTTCGGCCAAGGCTGCGAAGGCGAGCCGCTGCTACGATCGACCACGATCGCTCACGCGATCGAGTTGATTCGCGCGGTGCAGTCGAACGGAACGATCAATATCAACACCAACGGCAGCATGCCGGATGGACTCCGCCGCTGCATCGATGCCGGGCTCGACGCGGCGCGAATCAGCCTCAACTCGTTTCGTCCGGATGTGTACGCGGCGTACTACCGCCCGATCGGCTATGGGCTGGCTGAGGTGTTGGAATCGGTTCGTGTTGCGGTCGGTGCGGGTTTACGCACGAGTTTGAATCTGCTGACGCATCCGGGCGTGACCGACGACGAGCGAGAGGTTGTCGCGGCCGAAGCGTTTCTGCGCGACTCGGGCGTCGCTCTCGTGCAGACCCGCACGCTCAATATCGATCCGCAGTGGTACTTCGACGCAGTGGGCCGGCCGCGAAAGCCGCTCGGCATGCGCGTCGCACTGCAGCGGTTACGGGCCTGCGCTGCCCTCGGCAACTTCACGCACGTCCATTAAGTCGTCCCAGCGTTGGTGCTTGTAGACGAGCGCCGAAAGAGCCCAGATAGCGACGAACGAGCCGATCACGGCGAAACCGACGATGCCGAGATGGTCGTTGAGCGACCCGACCGCATTCCAAATGGGGCCGGTGAGATGCATCCGATCTACGACCATACCGAGAAGTTCCGCGGCCCCGACGCCGACAGCTACGACGATCGACGCGAACGTGATCACCGCGTTGTAATAGAGCTTTCGCACGGGTTTGACGAACGCCCAGCCGTACGCGCCGAGCATCAGAATCCCGTCTGTCGTGTCGAGCAGCGACATGCCGGCCGCGAAGAGCAGCGGAAAGACGAGTATCGCCATCACCGGCATCCCGTTTCCGCTCTCGACCGCGGCGATGCCGAGCAGTCCAACTTCCGTCGCGGTGTCGAAGCCCAGACCGAACAGTACGCCGATCGGATACATCTTCCAGCTGCGGTCGACGACGCGCAGCAACGGTGAAAAAATGCGCCCGAAAAAACCACGCCGTTGTAACGATTCGTCGACCCTCTGCTCGTGGTAGGCGCGCCCGGCCTGGACGTCGGCGAATGCGCGCAGTACGTCCGCGAGCACGAACGCGTTGAGTGCGGCGATCGCCAACAAGAACGTCGCCGATACGATCGTCCCCGCTAGACTGCCGGCGCTCGCCAGTTGCGGCAAGTCGTGCTTCACGAACGTGGCCGCAACGGCGATCGCAATCGTCAGCGCCAGGACGACCGTCGAGTGACCGAGCGAGAAGAAGAAGCCGGTCGAAACCGGCCGGCGCCCGTCTTGCACCAACTTGCGCGTCACGTTGTCGATCGCACAGATATGGTCGGCGTCGACCGCGTGGCGCAAACCGAACGTATAGGCGAGAAGCGCAGTCCCGAGGAGTGCCGGATGCCGCCAAAAGAGTGCAACGGCAGCCGCCCAAATTCCGACGTTGAAAACGACGAGCACCGCGTACATACGCGCGATATCGCGACGAATTCGCGGCGACGCGTTGTCGACGACGTGGCGTAAGCTCGCCAGTCCGAACGCTTGGCTCATCGTCGCACCGGGTTAGTGCTCGTGATCGTGCGGGTGGTCGTGCGTATGCACGTGGTCGTGCACGTGCTCGTGCTCCGGGCCGTCGGCGTGCTGGTGTTCGTGAACGTGCGGGTGTGCGTGCGACATTGCGCCGGTGGAGTTCGGAAATGGTTCTGCGTCGGTGCGGCCGTTGAGGAACGCCATCCACGAATCCAATCGCTTACGCAGAGCGTCCGCTACCGTTCGCATCCGCTACCGTTCGCATCCGCATCATCAAGTTCTATGCGGCGGTTGCCGCGGTTACGACGCCGGCCCGCCGATAAGCGTGCGAATGCGTTCGGCCGCGCCGTTCTTCACGATCACGATCATCGAGTCGCCGGCGCGAAGCACCGTGTCGCCGGTGGGAATCTGCAAATCCATGTCGGGACGGTCGATCGCGACCACGACGGAGTTGCGCGGCAAATTCAAATCGCCCAACGGTTTGCCTTGGACCGGCGAACTATCGCGCACGGCGACGCGCAACAGCTGCATCTCGCCCTTGCCGAACAGGTGCATCGTTTCCATAAACGAGCCGCAGTTGGAGGCGTTTACGTGCTGGTTTAGCACGTCGAGAATCAGCTCGGTCGAAGAGATGACGATCACCGGGTCTTCACCGTCGATCGAATCGAAGATCAGTTTGTTGGCGGGGTTGTTGACCCGAGCGATACACTGCGCTTTCGATTTGCGCTTCGACAGCAACACGACGACCAGGTTGTCTTCGTCGTCGCCGGTATCGGCTACCACGACATCGGCCCGAGCGACGCCGGCCGTTTCGAGCACGGCGGGGTCGCAGCCGTCACCGACGACGGTCACCTGACGATCGACGAGGCGCTCCAGCGACTTTGCCTTGCGGCCATCTTTCTCGATCACGACGACTTCGTGGCCTTGATTGAGTAATGCGCGCGTGAGATTCGAGCCGACTTTTCCGCCGCCGACGATGAGAACGAACATTAGGCGGACATCCTCGCACCGGGCGCGACGCCCGAGAAACGCTGTGCGAACGCGCTAATGGCTTCGGGCGCGATCACCGCGTTGATCTCGTCGCCTTCTTCGAGCACCATGTCGCCGCTTGCGATCAAGACGCCGCCGCCTTCGCGACGCACGGCCGCGATGCGCACGCGGCCCCGGTCCTCGATATCGCGCACGATTTTGCCGGCGTCGGCGTGCGTAATGAGCGCCGAAATCGACGTCAACTTTCCGAAGTCGAAGGATTGCAGCGAATTCCAGGGCGCTTCCATCAGCACGTCGCGGATCAGTTTGGCGCCGACGGTCGTCGGGCAGACCGTCTGCACGCCGAGCTCGCGATACATTTGGCCGCGAGCCGGATCGTAGATGCGCGCGACGATGCGCTTGATCTTGAACATGCGTTGGGCGATGAGCGCCGCCATGATGTTACGGTTATCGCCGTTCGTGACGGCCACGAACCCATCGGCGGTGGCCGCGCCGGCACGTTTGAGCACGTCGTAGTCGATACCGGTCCCGACCATCACGTGACCCTTAAACTTGGGGCCAAGGCGTTTAAAAGCGGATGGGTCTTCGTCGACGACGTTGACCTCGTGGCCGTCGAGGTCGAGGTATTTCGCGAGTGCCGACCCGACTCGGCCGCACCCGACGATTAGGTATTGCATGGGCGGCTCAGGCCTTTCCCAGCCTCGGCGCCATTCCCTGGCTGCAGGACCCGGCGCGTATGGTCTAATAAAACGAGAAACTTCATCGGGGCGTGGCTCAGCTTGGTAGAGCGCTACGTTCGGGACGTAGAGGTCGCTGGTTCGAATCCAGTCGCCCCGATAGTTCCCCGACTTTTTCAACTATGAAGCCGGGAGAGGCGTGTTTTCGAATTTCGACTCGGCGTCGCGACGGGTTCTCCGTGCGGCTGAGCAAGAGTGCCGCAACCACAGCCACTATTACGTTGGCGTCGAGCATGTATTGCTCGCGTTGCTGGACGAGCGAGACGACGCGATCGCGGCGGAACTCGCGGCCGACGGCATCGACGCTGGAGCAGTACATGCAGAAATTCGCCGGAGTTTTGTGACGGGAGACGAGCGCGCCTGGGAAGGCATTCTCCTCACGCCGCGGTTGCGCAAGATCGTCGCGCTGGCTGAAACCCGGGCTCCCGACCGTGAGATCACCCCGTTCGATTTGTTCGAAGCGCTTCGCGAAGAAGGCGGGAGCT
>JBDTKL010000293.1:0-4489 GCA_039935355.1 Candidatus Tumulicola sp. | reverse complement strand
GAGCGACTTCTCGTTACTCTCTTCGCCGGCGTGGCGGCAGAAGATCGCCCAATCGATCGCCGACGGCATCGAGAAGTACAATCAGCAGTATCCGGCACCGGCACGGGCGGCGATGACGCCTTCGCAGTGATTGGAATTTTCGATTCGGGCCTCGGCGGACTTACGGTCGTGCGCCGGGTGCGCGAACGTTTGCCCGCGGTGGATCTCTTGTTTTTTGCCGATCAAGCGCACGTACCATATGGCGGTCGCGACCCCGACGAGCTGCACGGCTTGCTGCGCGAGAACGTCGCCTGGCTCGACGCCCAGGGCGTACGTGCGATCGTCATGGGCTGCAATACGTCGTGCGCGATCGCCGAGCGCTATGGCTGGCCGTCGACCAGTGCTCCAATTCTTGATTTGATCGATTCTGCCGCCACCGCAGTGCAACGGGCCGGTCATCGCCGCATCGGCGTCGTCGCGACGGCTGCGACCGTCGCTTCCGGTTCGTACGGACGCTCGTTGCGCTCGGCGGTGCCGGGGGCCGAGGTGTGGGAAATCGCCGCACCCGATTTAGTGCCGCTCGTCGAAGCGGGTGAGTCGGGCGCGCGGGCGCGGGCCGCGGTCGACGCCGTTTGCGCCAAACTCCCGAACGAACTCGACGCCGTGGTGTACGGATGCACGCACTATCCGATGTTGTCGCAACACTTCCGGCGCGCGTTGAGCGGCATCGCCTTAATCGACCCGGCCGAAATGCAAGCCGAGCGCGCGGCAGCGATCGTGGCAGAGCTCGAACCGTCGACCGAGCGCGGCACAACGCGCTACGTGACCAACGGAGACCCGCGCGTACTCGCAGCCAACGTCACGCGCATCTTAGGTGAAAGCGCTCCGAACGTGCGCGCCGAAATTCCGGCTAGTAGCGCGCTACGTGGAACGCTGAGAAAAACAGGATCGTCGTAACCGTCGCGAGGCCGGCGCCGGCCAATACTTGCGCCACGGTATGCGCTTTTAAGTAGACGCGCGCCCAGCAGACCATCGGTATCAGCACGAAAAATGGTAACGGCGCACGGCCGTACAGCAGAAAGAGCGCGACCATCGGTGCCGTGATCCCCAACGCGTGCGTGCTAATTTTCCAAAACCGAGTAATGTAGCCCACGATCAGGGTCGAGACGAAATACCCAACCATCGCTGCGACCATAACCCGCGGGGCGTGCAGCAACCACAGCACCGCGCTGCCCATCAGATAAAAGACGACGAAGATGCTGAAGACGACCTCGCGTTCTGTCCGCACCGACATATCCAAATCCGAAATGCGCCCGGTCGAGTAAAGCCAAAAGACGTACAACATCGGACCGATCGACGTGAAGAACGTCGACAGGAAGAGCAAGCGCCAGAATTCGAAGGTGTCGGGCGCGTTGGTATCGGCCAGGATGACGAACAAAGCCAACGCCGTCAGGAACGGGTTGAAGATCGTCGACAGAATGCGCGCCAGGTCGCGCCAGACCCGGCGTCCGCGTAGCGCGACGACCGGCGCGCTTGGCTCTAGCACCGTTGCTACTAACGTCCGGCGCCCCGCCAATCCTGCGCGGCAGGCCGCCAAGCAGTGTCGGTCGTACAATCGACCCGGTGATTTCCCTCATCCTCGCGGCTGCGGGTGCCGCCCCTATTTCAAAAACGTCGCCGCCGGTTCCACTCCCGGTGCAGCAACAGCTGACCCAGCCCGCGGCGCCCGCGATCGTCCCGCACACGGCGATCGCTCTCCACGCTCCGTGGCTAACCCACACGGTAGCCGGGATTTTCATGATCGCAGCGGTCGGACTGGTCGCATTGCTCGCCGTCCAAACGACAAAGCAAGAAGGCTTGAGCGGAACGATCGGCGGCCGGGTTGAGTCGGCCTATCACGGACGTCTCGGCGCGGAGGAACAACTCAAACGACTGACCGGAATCGTCGCGGTCGTGTTCGTCGTGAGCGCGTTCGTCCTCGCGCTGACCGGAATCTAAGGAATCACGGCTCGCGTGCCCGACGCGGCGCCACTGCTCGACGTCTCCAATCTACGAACGGTTTTTCGAACCGAAGACGGACCGGTAACTGCCGTTAACGGACTGTCGTTTACGCTGCGGGCTGGCGAGACGCTCGGCATCGTGGGCGAGTCCGGATCGGGAAAGTCCGTCACCGCACTTTCCACCATGCGGCTACTTCCGAAGAGTTCGACCGTTACGGCCGACCGCATCGTGTTCGACGGCAAGTCGTTGCCCTCGTTAAGCGAATCCGAGATGCGTAAGATCCGCGGAAATAAAGCCGCGATGATCTTTCAGGATCCGATGACGTCGCTCAATCCGGTCTTGACGATCGGCGAGCAGATCGCCGAAGCGATCCGGCTGCATCTAGGACTGAACTCGCGCGATGCCCGCGATCGCACGGTCGAGATGCTCAAAAAAGTCCGCATCCCGGCGCCCGAAAAACGCCTCAACGACTATCCGCATCAGTTTTCCGGCGGCATGCGCCAACGCGTGATGATCGCGATGGCATTGTCATGCAGCCCGAAACTGCTGATTGCCGACGAACCGACGACCGCGCTCGACGTCACCATTCAAGCCCAAGTGCTCGAGTTGATGAACGAGTTGCAGCGCGAGACCGGCGCAGCGATTCTGATGATCACGCACGATCTCGGCGTGGTGGCCGAAGTCTGCCGTAACGTGCTCGTGATGTACGGCGGAAACTTGGTCGAATACGGAACCGCCGAGCAAATCTTCGGCCGTCCGCGCATGCCGTACACGCAAGGGCTGCTGGCTTCGTTGCCGCGTCTAGACGAAAGCAATCCGCGCCGGTTGGAGCCGATCAAAGGCCAGCCGCCGAACTTGCTCAATCTTCCGAAGGGCTGCGTCTTCGCGCCTCGCTGCGCGTACCGGATGCCGATGTGCGACGAAGCGGTTCCGCTGTACGATTTCGGTGAAGGCCACATCGCCCGTTGCTTTTTGTACGACAAGCGTGCGGAATCGCAGCGGCCGATCGAGGTCGAGACGGCGCCGGTGGTGCCGACGCCGTGAGTGCGCTCGTCGAAGTCGAAGATCTCTATAAATATTTTCCGATTCATGCCGGCCTGTTGTCGCGGCACGTGGCCGACGTCAAAGCCGTCGACGGCGTCAGCTTTTCGATCGAGCGCGGTGAGACGCTGGGCTTAGTCGGCGAGTCCGGTTCGGGCAAAACGACGGTCGGCCGGCTGCTGCTGCGCCTGCTGGCCGAAACCAAAGGCAAGATTCGGTTCGAAGGCCGCGATGTCGTGGCGATGAACCGGACCCAGCTGCGCGAATTGCGCGGCGATGTCCAGATCATCTTTCAAGATCCGTTCGCGTCGCTCAATCCGCGCATGACGATCGGCGAGATCATCGCCGAGCCGATTCGGATCCACGGGATCGCCCGCGGAAAAGACGTGCAGGACCGCGTGCAAGACCTGATCAAACGCGTCGGCTTGCGCCCCTATCACGTCAACCGGTACCCGCACGAGTTTTCGGGCGGACAACGCCAGCGCGTCGGTATCGCGCGCGCCTTGGCGGTCGACCCGAAGTTTATCGTCTGCGACGAGCCCGTTTCGGCCCTCGACGTTTCGATCCAGGCGCAGGTCATCAATCTGCTGGAGGATCTGCAAGAGCAGTTCAGCCTGACCTATCTCTTCATCGCGCACGACCTTTCGGTGGTGCGACATATTTCCGACCGGGTGGCCGTGATGTACGTCGGCAAGATCGTCGAGCGGGCGTCTAGCGATGCGCTTTACGTCAACCCGTTGCATCCGTACACGCAGGCGCTGTTGTCGGCGATTCCGATTCCCGATCCGCTGGCAGAGAAGCGGCGCAAACGCATCGTCTTGACCGGTGATATTCCGTCGCCCGTCAGCCCGCCGTCGGGTTGCCGGTTTCATACGCGTTGCCCGGTCGCATTCGAACGTTGCGCGATCGAAGAGCCGCCGTTGGTCGAATATTCGGCCGGCCACTTTGCGGCGTGTCATTGGGTTGCCGAACACGATGGACGCGCGCCCGATCTGGCCGGAGGCCCGGTCGTCGTTTCGGCGTAAACGCCGCCCTCGAGAATTAAAATGAGCGGCCGCGAGAGCGGCCGCTCGTGTTTTACGCCGAAATCGGCGAACCGTTAAGCGGCTTTCTTACGTCCGCCCTTTTTACGGCCAACGGTCTTCTTACGTCCCGTGGCTTTCTTACGGCCCGTCGTGGCTTTCTTGCGTCCGGCGGTTTTCTTACGTCCGGTGGCCTTTTTACGTCCGGCAGTTTTCTTGCGTCCGGTGGCCTTTTTACGTCCGGCAGTTTTCTTGCGTCCGGTGGCCTTCTTACGTCCGCCGGCTTTCTTGCGTCCAGCCGTCTTTTTGCGTCCGGCGGTCTTTTTACGTCCGGCCGTCTTTTTGCGTCCGGCAGTTTTCTTACGTCCGGTGGCCTTTTTACGTCCGGCAGTTTTCTTGCGTCCGGTGGCCTTTTTACGTCCGGCAGTTTTCTTGCGTCCGGTGGC
>JBDTKL010000292.1:0-3996 GCA_039935355.1 Candidatus Tumulicola sp. | reverse complement strand
GGACAATTGCTCTCGCACTCGAAGCGGCGCCCGTACAAGAACGATCCCTCGAAGCGCTCGCATATCATTGGTGGGCCGCAGGAGCCGAGGCCGAGGCGGCGCGCTACAACGAGGAAGCCGGCGATGCTGCGGCCCGTCTCCATGCGCACGAGGATGCGATCGCGTTGTATCAGCGCGTTCTGGAGCTGTCCGATGTCGATCCTATGCAGCGCGGCTCGGTCCTTGAAAAAGTTTCCGACGCCCATCTGGCACTGGCGCGTAGTGAAGAGGCGCTCGCCAGTTTTGGCGCTGCTGCAGACGTGTTTCGGGAAGCGGGCGCACATGATTTCGAGGCGCGATGCCGCGTTCGAGCCGCCGTCGCGGCATACGCGTTGGCATTACCAGAACCGACCCAGCAACTGAAAGACATGTTGGGTCGACTCGATCGCAGCGAATTTTCCGCGCGCAGTCGCCTTCACATCGGCTTGGCATGGCTGGCAGCGTCTTTTTGGTTTCCCACCGAGGCCGAACGCCATCTCGCGCAGGTTGATTCGCGCGCCTTGCTAGCCGCGCCCGATATCGAGTTGCGGTTTCATAATATTTCCGCTTGGACTGCCATGACGCTTGGCGATCTGCCTCGGTTCCGCCGCGAACATGCCGCCTGGATCGAGGCAGCGCGGATAACCGGTTCTGCGGCGTCACTTGCCGCAGCGCATTTTAACGGCGCGGTCTGCCTCTCAATTTTTAGCCTACATAGCGAAGCGTTGCAAAACATCGAGCAAGCGCTTCGCATCGCACGCGAGGCGCGCAATCGTCACGCCGAGGAAAGCGCCCAGGCGCTTTCGGCTAGCTGTTATTTCTTGATGGGCGATCTCGCGCGAGCGCGAAAAGCCGTCGAAGCGGTGCCCGCGACTACCGAAAATAAAGTCAACATCGCCTACGTATCCGCATGGGGCACGCTCGTGGGCTTACATCTCGACGACGACAATCTCATCGCCCGTTGTTTTGATCGTTTCGAAGATGTCGTCTCGGCTTCGCCCGAGATTGAGACTGCTGCGGCATTCGCTGAAGTTATGGTGCGTCGAGGGCGACACGCCGACGCCGCAGCATTCGTCCAACGCGCCATTCCCGATCGCGAGCTGCTCCGCGGCAATTCGCTCTCGTTGCTGGCGGCCGGTCGCTACGGTGCATCCGCAGATCGAACGCGAGCGCGAACGTATCTCGTCCGCGCTGCGGCAGGTCCCATCGAGATGCTCGAGCGCCCGGCGCTCGCACTGTTCGACGCAGAAGCCGCCGTCCGCGAAGGACGCCCGGCAGCAGCGAAAGCACTAGCCAGCCAGGCCGCCGCCGGTTTTAGGCGCTTGCGTATGCCGCTGTTGGAAGCCGCTGCATTGGAGGTGGCCGGTAACATTGCTGGTGCCCTTACGCTGTTCCGGCAGTGCGGCGCCGCTTACGATGTCGGGCGCCTCGAGCGTGCGACGTCGTCCCACCGGCCGAGGTTCGGCGAAGCTGTTGATGCACAACGCGAACTCTCCGCGCGAGAACGCGAGATTGCTCAGCTCGCTAAAGCCGGCCGGTCCAACCGCGAAATTGCTAGCCAGCTGTACATCGCACAAAAGACAGTCGAGAAACATTTAGCTTCCGCCTTTCAAAAGCTCGGCATTTCGTCGCGCTCGCAACTTGTCTAAGCGCGGCTTGGCGATCGCGACTGAAGGACAAACACGATGAACTCAATCCTCGACAGGTTGCCCGGCGTTCTTAACGCGTGAGCGGCGTTGGAGCGAGGCGATAAAAGGGATTCGCCGCTCCTAGGTCCGAGAGGCGTAGTACTATGTACGAGATCGTTCCCACCTGGGTCCTTATGGTTGCGATCGTCGCGGTCGTATTGATCGCAACCGAATCGGGATTCCGCATTGGCAAGGCTTCTAAGCTCGACTCAGCCGCGGATTACCCTACCGGCGCCGTTCAGGCTGCGGCGTTCACCCTGATGGCACTACTGCTCGGTTTTTCGTTTTCGATGGCCTTAAGCAGATTCGACGGTCGCCGTAGCGTAACGCTTCGCGAAGCAAACTCGATCGGAACGACTGCCTTGCGAAGCGATTTATTAGATGTCAAGACCGGAGACGCAATGCGTAAAACGTTGCGTTCGTACGTAGCTGCTCGGATCGCATTCGCGGCAGCCAGCGCCGACGTGCAAGCTCGCAACCGCGCTGCTGTCACGTCGGACGGCTTGCAGAAGATTATGTGGCGTCTGGCCGTCGGTGCGGCGAGGCACGATCCGCATTCCACACTCGTACCGCTGTTCGTCCAAAGTCTTAACGAAACGATCGACTTAAGCGGCGAACAAGACGCGGCTCTTCGATTTCATATTCCCGGCTCGGTTCTCGGGGTTTTGGTGTTGATCTCGGCCGTATCCGCCGTGCTCATGGGATTCGGATTTGGCCGCAAGAACTACCGGGGCCAAGTCTCGACGATCACGTTTGCGGTGATGTTGGCCCTCGCGCTTGGGATAATCGTAGATCTAGATCGTCCGCAACGCGGCTTCATTCGCGTAGGCCTCGAGCCTCTACAAGCCGTAGCACGATCGTTACGGTGAAAAGCCTACCCCGGCCGGTGTCGCGTCAAAAGATCGGTTCGAAACTCGCGAACATATCCTGCGCTTCGGCCAGCGTTCCCAGGCACGTATTCGCAGGCGGCCTCGTAGCGCTTCCACAGTTTGGCGACCTCCGGGTTCGAATGGGCTCCCTCTATCGACGCGTTCGACTTCCACTCGAACACTTCCACGATACTGCCGCCTTTAGCGCGCATCGCATAAGCCGGGCGCTCTGTGACCGATCCTTCTTTGCGCAAGATCGGGATGTGCTCGCGCGTCAGCTGCAGCAATTCATCGTGCTTGCCTTCTTTCGGCCGGTAGCATGCTATCGAGAAAACGCCCGTTATTAGACTCCTCTTTACGATGTATTCCGGTCTGTATGCAATTGTACGTGGTCTTTCAGCGCTGCCTGGTCGATCAACTCGATCGCATCGATCGCGAGGCTTTCTTGGTCGAACATGCGGGTTAGGCGTTGTAGCACCACGTTGTCGATCACGCCGCGATTTCTCATTCCAATGATCTCTGCGCGTTCCGCGCGTAAGAGCTCGCGCTCGAGCTCCCGCATTTCAGACGATTGAACGAAAGCATTATCGACCTCATCGGCTTCACCAATAGGTCCCTCCGCATAGCGCTGTATTCGACCGGCGAATCGCCGCTCTAAACCCACAGCGAGCGACGTTGCCACGCTTCCGTCACGCGTGAGTTCGCCGAGTCGCCGAAGCGCAGCAGTCGCGGTCGCTTGCATCGCCTGGCGCTGTTCTTTTGAATCGACGCCATCGTCCTTGATGCGCAGCCAGCGAATCAGAAGAGGCAACGTGAGTCCTTGGACGACGAGTGTGAAAACGACGACCACGTAGGCAAGGTAAATCAAGAGCGCGCGATTGGGGAAGGCGCCGCCCGCCGCGCTGGCCGGAATTGCGAGCGCGGCAGCGAGAGAAACGGCCCCACGGATGCCGGCCCATGAGGAGAACGCGAAATGCGCCCAGTGTGCGTCGTGTAACTTGCGTCGCTCGATCACCGCGGCGATCGATCCGTGAGCGAACAAATAGAACGTCCTAGCAATAATGAGCGTCGCGACGATGGCGGTCGCGTACTTGGCTAGCACGTACCAGGGCGTATCCGAGAGATGTTCGACAACTGCATGGAGCTGGAGTCCGACGAGCATGAAGAGCATCGCGTTGACGCCGAAGACGAGCGTTTCCCAAAAGCCATACGCTCGCAAGCGCGTTTGTGGCACGAGAACCACCGGCGTGAAGCGATTGATGATGAGACCTGCCGTCACCACCGCCAAGACTCCGGACATACCGAGACGTTGTGCCGGCAGGTAGGCTATGAACGGAGCCGACAGTGAAAGCGCCGTTTGCAGTCGGGGCGTTCGAATAATCTGCCAGAGAAAGCGTAACAGGAGTGCGGTTAGGCTTCCG
>JBDTKL010000291.1:0-2532 GCA_039935355.1 Candidatus Tumulicola sp. | reverse complement strand
ACCGTGACTTGACAAACGCAACACGATCCTAAAAGGATATGCAGCATGGATTCAAACGACAATACTGACGACACGATTGACGCTGGGCCGGTTATCGGCGTTATCAAAATGAAGACGTCGGCCACCGAGGCGCCTTCACTCCTACAAGAGATTAACGCCATCTTTATCGTGGAGCGCGCGAGCATCCCGGGCTTTCTCGCCGCGCAGCTGCTGCAAAGCGTTGATGGCAAGACCATCGTGATCATGACGGAGTGGATCGACCGGCACGTATGGGCAAGGTCCCGCTACGATATGCGCATCGGCAGACTGATCGAACACTGTCTCCTGAAATCTGCGACGATTGAGTTCGAGCTCTACGTACGGCGCGGAGAAGTACGCCAAATCGAAGGATCCCGACACCACGAGGGCTCAAGCACCACCGGATGATTCTTCCATCTTGGAACGACGGTGACACAAAACGTGCGATCGTGGATTTTGTCACGAAGACTACCACCGAGGGAATCCCGGACTTCGTGCGCGTGCCGGATCGTATCGCGCTGTTCGACAACGATGGGACGCTGTGGGTCGAGCAGCCGTTGTACACGCAGCTTGCGTTCTTGCTCGAAAGCGTTCGTGAGGCTGCGCCGCAACATCCCGAGTGGAAAACGACGGAACCATTTCATGCAGCTCTTCGCTGCGACGCAATGTGGAATGACGACCGCAGAGTTCACCAAAATAGCGACGGACTGGATAGAAACGGCTCGCCATCCTAAATTCGGACGCCTGTATACGCAATGCGTGTATCAGCCGATGCTGGAGCTAATCGACTATCTACGGGCAAACGACTTCGAAGTGTACATCGTTACGGGCGGTGGAGTGGAATTCGTGCGACCGTGGGCAGAACGCGTGTACGGCGTACCGCTGCGGCGAGTTGTCGGCAGTTCGATAAAAACTACGTTTGAGATGCGCGACAATCAGCCGGTGCTCATCCGCACGCCCGAGATCAACCTCGTTAACGACGGTACTGGTAAGCCGGTTGGGATCCACGAGTTCATCGGACAGCAGCCGATCGCGGCCCTTCGGAAACTCCGACGGCGACCTGGAAATGCTGCAATGGACGGCATCCGGCAGTGGCGCCCGGCTGATGCTGATCGTGCACCATACCGACGCCGAGCGCGAGTATGCGTACGACGCCAAGTCACCGTTCGGAAAGCTCGATAAGGCGCTCGACGTGGCCAAGGCTCAAGGCTGGCAGATTGCGGACATGAAGCGCGACTGGAACACCGTCTTCCCGCCCGCTTCTCAAGAGGCTGACCCCACCTAGGCTGACGCCAGCTCGAAAGAGAAGCAAGCGTTCTCTGCCTGAATTGAGTGAGGGGTGACCATGCTTCGCTTCGTATCGGCGCTCGTACTCGTTGCGTTCGTTTTCACCGGAAGTCCCGCGGTCGCGGCCGGCGTCAACGTTACTGTCGACGGACAGCCCTTATATTTGAACCCCGGACCGATCGAACGCGCGGGACGCGTCTTCGTTCCGTTGCGGAGTATCTTCGAACGCCTCGGCGCCAGTGTGGTGTACCAGAACGGTCAGATCAACTCGACCAAAGGCAGCACGAGCGTCTCGCTGAACATCGGTTCGCAACAAGCGACGGTCAACGGCCAGTCGCAAGTCCTCGACGTTGCCCCGTTCATCGTCGGCGCGACCACCTACGTGCCGTTGCGTTTCGTCGCGCAATCGCTCGGCGCCGTTGTTGACTACAACGGCAACACGCAGCTCGTCGCCATAACGGCTGCCGGGGGCCGAGGCGGCTACGCACCGCCGCCGCCTCGGCCAAACTACCCGCCGCCGATGCCGCCGCCCGCGGCTCGCGTCCAGTTGCGGAACCTCGAGCCCGCACCCAACAGTACGGTGAACGAACGCAACCCACGAATTGCTGCGAACTTCTCGCCGGTAGCCGAAGGCGGGAGTGTCAACGTCCGGCTAGACGGACGCGACATCACCTGGGCCAGCAACGTATCGGGAAGCGGCTTTTCTTTCCGGCCTTCCGATGCGCTTGCCAATGGAACGCATACTATTCGAGTAACTGGTCGCGGACGATCGGGCGCGCCGTTCGATCACTCCTGGTCGTTCACGACGCGGCAGTTACCGCCGGTAACGCCGGTGCAGCTGCGCAATCAACAGCCTTCGCCGAGCAGCACGGTCGACAATCGGTTTGCGATAATTTCGGCAAATTTCGCGCCGGAAGCTGAAGCCGCCAGCGTACGCGTGCGGTTAGACGGAAACGATATCACCGGTCGCGCCGGAGTGTGGGCGGGCGGCTTCTCCTACAAACCGCCGGCACCGCTCGACTTCGGTTCGCATACCGTACGAGTCAACGGACGCGCCCGCAGCGGTTCGCCGTTCGATCACTCGTGGTCGTTCAATGTACGTCGGTCGGGGCCGGTGCCGATCTCGCTGACGATCGGTCAGCCAAATCCGGATGCGGCCGTCGGTCGCACGTTCACGGTAGCCGGCAGCACAGCGCCGAACGCGACCATCAACGTCACTGCGGGCGC
>JBDTKL010000290.1:0-3402 GCA_039935355.1 Candidatus Tumulicola sp. | reverse complement strand
CGATGGACGCCTTGTCGTCGCAAAGCAACATCGCGGGCTATAAAGCGGTGCTACTCGGTGCGGCCACACTGCCGAGGTTCTTTCCGATGCTCACGACGGCAGCCGGAACGATTCCGCCCGCCAAAGTACTGATACTCGGCGCCGGCGTTGCCGGCTTGCAGGCTATCGCGACGGCGCGGCGGTTGGGCGCGGTCGTCAGCGGATACGACGTACGCGCCGCCGTCAAAGAGCAAATACAGTCGTTGGGCGCGACCTTTTTAGAATTCGATCTTGGCGGCGACGCCGAAGGCGCCGGCGGCTATGCGAAGGAGCTGACGCCCGAACAACAAGAGCGCCAACGTGCATGGATGGTCGATCAAATTGGAGCCAACGACGTCGTCGTTACCACCGCGCTCATTCCCGGACGCAAAGCCCCGATCTTGATCAGTGAAGCGGCTGTCGCCGCCATGAAGCCCGGAAGCGTCGTCGTCGACCTTGCCGCCGAAGCCGGCGGAAACTGCGCGTTGACCGTCGCGGGCGAAACGATCGTCTCGCCCAATGGCGTGACGATTATCGGAATCACCAACTTACCCGGCACGATGCCCTACCACGCCAGCCAGCTGTACTCGCGTAACGTATACGCGCTGCTGTCGCCGTGGATCAAAGACGGCAATCTCATTATCGATTCGAACGACGAAGTCGCTCGCGGCGCGTGCGTCGCCGGCGTGGCTGCGACCGGAGGTTCCGCGTGAGCGACGTTTCTCATTATATCAGCCTGCTGACCGTGTTGTTACTGGCAGTGTTCGTCGGCTTCGAAGTCATCTCGAAAGTGCCGACTACCCTGCACACACCACTCATGTCGGCGACCAATGCTATTCACGGCATCGTGCTGGCAGGCGCAATCGTCATCGTCGCGCAACTCTTTGGAGCGACAACGCAAGGTCCGCTCATGACGATCTTGGCGATCGTCGCAGTAACGCTCGGCGCGATCAACGTGTTCGGCGGATTCGCGGTCACCGAACGCATGCTGCAAATGTTCCGCCGCAAGGATTCAAAGAAGTGAGCGCCGGTTCGATCGCTATCGCGCTGGCCGACCTCGTCGCCATCGCGCTGTTTATCTACGGCCTGCATGACTTGAATTCGCCGGCCACAGCGCGACGCGGCAACCGTCTCGCGATGGCTGGCATGTTCATCGCCCTGGTCGGTGTCGTCGCATCGACGCAAGGCGTCGGCTGGTGGGCGATCGCTATCGGCACCGTCATCGGCGGCGTGATCGGCGTCTACGCGGCGCTCAAAGTAAAGATGACCGCCATGCCGCAGATGGTCGCGCTGTATAACGGCGCGGGCGGTGGTGCGGCCGCATTGATTTCGACCGTCGAATTCTACGTGGTTCGCGGCGGCACCGTCGGGATGGACGACGTCATCGCAATCTCGTTGGTATTGTCGGCGATCATCGGTGCGATCAGTTTCGCCGGTTCGATCGTGGCGTTTCTCAAACTACAAGAGCTGATGACGGGCCGTCCGGTAACCTATCCCGGCCAACAGATCGTCAACGCGCTGGTCGCAATCTCGATCCTCGCGCTGGCAGGCTGGTTCGTCGTAACGTTGGGCGTTTTGCCCCTGTGGGCATTTGGCATCATGATGGCGGCGGCACTAGTACTGGGCGTGCTGTTCGTGCTGCCGATTGGCGGCGCCGACATGCCGGTCGTGATTTCGCTCCTCAACTCGTTCACCGGTTTAGCCGTCGCGATCACCGGCTTCGAAATTTCGAGCACGCTACTGATCATCTGCGGCGCGCTCGTCGGCGCCAGCGGCACGTTGCTGACGGTCCTGATGGGCCGCGCGATGAATCGCCCGCTCACCAACGTGTTATTCGGCGCGTTTGGTGCGGCCGGCGGTTCGGAGCCCGCAGCGAGTGGCAACGGCGGAGCCCAGCAAGTACGCAGTGCCAGCGCCGACGACGTCGCAGTTATGTTGGCATACGCGAGCAAAGTCATCTTCGTTCCGGGGTACGGCATGGCCGTCGCACAAGCGCAACACAGCGTTAAGGCGCTGGCCGATCAGCTCGAAAAACGCGGCGTAAAAGTGGCGTACGCGATCCATCCCGTCGCCGGGCGGATGCCCGGCCATATGAACGTCTTGCTGGCCGAATCGAACGTGCCGTACAACCAACTGCTCGACATGGAAGACGTCAACCCCGAGTTTCCCACGACCGATGTCGCACTGGTGATCGGCGCGAACGACGTTACCAATCCGGCGGCGCGCAATGTGACCAGTTCGCCCATTTACGGCATGCCGATTCTCGACGTCGATAAGGCCGCCAATGTCGTCGTTCTCAAACGTTCGATGCGTTCCGGTTTCGCCGGTATCGAGAATCCGCTGTACGAAATGCCCAATACGTCGATGCTCTTCGGCGATGCAAAAGCCTCGATCGACGAACTGACCGCCGCAGTAAAGGCGCTGTAAACGCTCGGAGCGCACGTCGCTCTCAGCGTCGCATTATGCGCCGGAACGCCGGCGCAGGGTTCCAGTTTGCACGTCCAACTACAAGATCGCGTTGCGCGCGTGTACGTCGATCGTACGGTTTTGGTCGAGCCGCAACGGCGTCAGTGCGCGCTCGAGTTCGACGCACCGCCGGGCGTCTATCGCCTCAGCGCCGCAACCACGGCGCCGCAATGTTCGGCCGATACATTTCAGTATCTTTTACCGGGTTCCGGCCGGCACATCGCGTTGACGCTCCTCGATCGGCAAACTGCCGCGCCGCGTCCGATCTATCTGTTCGCCGGAACCGTCCCGCAATCCAACGTACCCTATGCGCGTCCCGCACCGATACTGTTCGACCAGAACGCACAATGCGACGAGCCTGCCGGCAAGCCGCTGCAGTTGCGTGCGCTGACTGAGAACGAACCGGAGTCGTACTACGTCACGCTGTTTGCCGAACCAAACGTTCCCGCCGGATCACAAATGGTAACGCTCGACCTGCAAAAGCCGGCGGGAACGCACCATTACGTGTATATTCCTATGCCGTTTCCGATCCCCGTGCCAAACGATGGTTGGCCCGTGGCGTTGCGCCTCGACATTTCGCCGGCGCTCGTCGAACCACTCGACGAACGAACGGCATCCTGCGTGTTCTGTGGACTTTTTCGTATCTCGTCGTCGAAATAGGGGAGTCGCGAGTTAATAGGACGATTTGTCGATCGTGCCGTGCGGCGCGTTGAGTAGCAGGGGCGTATATTTAAGCGTCGGCGGCGGCGCGCGCACGACGCCGTCGTGCATGTCGTCCCAGGCTTGCGAAAGCATCGGGAGTAGCGTGATCAAACTGTGCGTCCCGCCCGGTTGGGAGTAGAACGAGATCGGCACCCCCTCGGATTGCAAGTAGAAGGCTGTCGACGCGGGATATTGGGTCGGAACGACGTTGTCGTG
>JBDTKL010000289.1:0-9323 GCA_039935355.1 Candidatus Tumulicola sp. | reverse complement strand
GCCCGCGGGCAACAGCGCTCATCCTATCATGTCTGTCACGCGCGCGCGAGTCGCCGCTATAGCGAACGTGTGTTCGAGCGGCGAGCGGCGGATTCCCGTATGGAGCTAGTGAGCGCGGCGGGCCTCGCCCGCTCGGTAGCGGTAGACGATGCGCGCTTTTGTGAGGTCATATGGGGACATTTCGAGCTCTACTCGATCGCCCAGCAACAGCTTGATCCGGTGGCGGCGCAGACGGCCGGCGATGTGCGCCAGCACGGTGTGCCCGTTCTCGAGCTCGACCGCGAAGGTTGTGCTCGGAAACACTTGTTTGATGGTCCCGAAAAGCTCGAGCGGAGCTTCTTTCGAGGTGTCTGGGGCCTGCGGTGTCGATCCGTTATCGGAAGTGCGCCGCGGCCGATTTCTGTTACGCGATGGACGGGCCAAACGTTCTCCTTCTGCTTGGCAGGAAGCGCCCGTAGTATCTCACAGCGGAGAGCTAGGAACAAGGACTCGGCCTGGTCGCCGCCTAGGAAAAAATGTTCAGGGTCACTGGAACTATTTCGAGCGGGATAGTGTATAGTGTTCTGGTTACCAGGTTTCGAAGTCCGCAAAGGTCACGTTCCACGTACTAGCGAGTCGGATCCGGAAAACACAATCACTACCCTGAGGAGACTCGTTAGTTAATGTACACCAATGAAATGCTGACCTGCATGGATTGCGGCCGTCAGTTCCCCTTCACCGCCGGCGAGCAAGAGTTCTACGCCATGAAGGGCTTCACCAACAAGCCGAATCGCTGCACCGACTGCCGCACCGCCCGCAAGGCCGGTCGCTCGCAGAGTGGTGGCGGCGCTGGCGGCTCCGGCGGCGGCGGCGGAAATCGCGAGATGTTCAAGGCGACCTGCAGCCAATGCGGCGGCGTTGCCGAAGTGCCGTTCCAACCGCGTGGAGATAAGCCGGTTTACTGTCGCGACTGTTTCTCGTCGCGTAGCAGCAGCTACCGGTAATAGCCAACCGCTATTAGAGCATCGATGAACGCAGAGGGTCAGCAACCCGCCGGCTCTCTGTCTCGTCGCCTGACCGGCGGCGCGCTGTTCGGAATCCACCTAGGAGCCCTGGCCATTTTTTGGCCGGGCTTTTTTAGTTGGCCGGCAGTCGCAACGGGCGCATTGATCGCCTATTGCACCGGCGCACTCGGAATCACGCTGTGCTTCCACCGAACCTTGACGCATCGCAGCCTGCGCTTGCGCAAGCCGTTAGAGTATCTGCTCGCCGTGTTCGGGACGCTGTCTCTGCAGGGCGACCCCATCCGGTGGGTGGCAGTGCATCGCAAACATCACGCGCATGCCGACCACGATGGAGATCCGCACACCATTCAGCGCGGCTTTTGGTGGGCGCACTTCGATTGGCTGTACCGTAACAATGTTGCGATGCCGAGCGATGAAGAAATTCGACGCTACGCACCCGACCTGCAGGCCGATCCGTTTTATCGGGCGCTCGCGTGGCTGGCACTCCCGTTGCAGCTCGCCGTAGCGGTTGGGCTCTTCTTCATCGGCGGCTGGCCGTTCGTGGTGTGGGGCGTGTTCGGACGACTGGTTTTCGCGTACCACTCGACGTGGTTCGTGAACAGCGCGGCACATATGCTGGGCTATCGTACGTTCCGAACGAACGACGAGTCGACGAACTGCTGGTGGGTCGCGCTGTTGTCGTTCGGCGAGGGTTGGCACAACAATCACCACGCGTTTCCGTTTTCGGCGCGTCACGGACTGCAGTGGTATGAGATCGACATGACGTGGTGGCAAGTGCGCTTTTTGCAGCTCTTGAGGCTGGCCGACCGGATTAAACTTCCAACCGAGGCGATGCAACGCAAACTGTACGTGACACCCGTACAGCACGACTTGCGAGATGTCGGCTGACGAATCGAAAGGCGCCCCGCGGAAATCCGGCGGGGCGCGTTCGTGTTACAACAAAACCGGTTCCCCCAAGGCCGCCTTCGGGACGAAGAAACTAGCCGAACGAGCCATCCCGGCAAAAAGCGCCGGTTTACGGCCGTACCTGTGTGTGGAGCACGGCTGGCACCTCGGCCATCGCTGACAAAAGCCACGCTACTAAAACAAGCTCCAGAGATATTGGTTGTAGACCTCGTGATGCAGTTGCACTTCCTGCGCCTTCACGACGGTTCCCAATAATCGCGGGCAACGGTCTGCGCCGGCTTGTTTTAGCTCCGCGTATTTCTCTTTGATTTCGGCGCCTAGCATCGCGTCGGGCCAACGCGACTCGCGAAATGCCGACAGCGCATCGTAAATATTATCCGGCAGGTAGCGTTCGGCCGAAGCGACGGTACCTTCGACATCCGCTCCCAATCCGGTCGCAAACACCGCCAAGAGCACCAGATACGGATTCGCATCGGGCCCGACAGATCGCACTTCCACGCGCGCGCTTCGTTCGTTGCCGATGGGTACTCGTACCATCGAGCCGCGGTCGATCGCCGATGCTTTAATTTGATTCGGCGCTTCGAAGTGTGGATCGAGCCGGCGGTACGCGTTGACCGACGCGTTGAACATCAAGCATAACGCAGGCGCGTGGGCCAGGATGCGCTCGACGAATTCCCACCCGAATTTGCTGAGCCGTTCTTTGCCGTTCGGATCCCAGAAAATATTCTTCCCGTCGCGGCTCACCGAAACGTTGGTATGCATGCCGCTGCCGTTCACGCCGACGACGGGCTTGGGTAAGAAACTGGCCGTCATACCCATCCGCGTGGCAACTTGGCGGCAGATGAGCTTGTATAGTTGGATCTGATCCGCGGCCGCGACGACTTCGCCGTAACTGTAGTTGATCTCGAACTGCGACGGCGCCACTTCCGGATGGTCTTTTTCGTTCTGGAAACCCATCGCGCGCTGCACTTCTGCGACCGAATCGATAAACGTCCGTAACGGGTCGCCGGGAAGCGAGTGAAAATATCCGCCGATGCTGACGTACTCGAAAGCGCCGGTTTCATGATAACGCCGTTCTGCGTCTAAACCTTGAAAGAGAAAGCCCTCGATCTCGTTGGCCGCGTTGAGCGTGTAGCCGTGCTCGGAATAGCACTTGTTCGAAAGCTGCTTGAGAACTCCGCGGATGTCGCCGGCAAACGGACGGCCTTCGCGATCGAGCACGTCGGCAAAGACGAGCACCTTGCCCGCACCGAACACGTCGGCCGGCGCCCAATAAAATGCGCTCCAATCTAATGCCAGGCGTAAGTCGCTCTCGCGCTGAGCGGTAAACCCGCGAATCGACGAACCGTCGAAGGTGAGATTGTCGTGCGAGTCCAGCAAAAACTTTTTGTCGTAGTCGAGCATGTGCAAACGGCCTTCGAGGTCGCTGAACAGCACCGTGACGGCTTTGATCCGCTTTTCGGCGCTGAGATACTCGAGCCGTTCGGCGGCTAGTTGATGCGCGGCAGCGCGATCCTTCCGCTGCTGCTTGGCAGCCAGATTGCGTTCTTCGAGTTCGCTGTAGGTCAGCGTCAGATGGTCGCGGAGGGCGAGCGGATCGGGCGTGCGTTCGTGGGCGGACATCGTGCTCATCTTCACTCCTTTGCGCGGCGGCGTCGCTGCGATGCTTTGTCCGTCCGAGGACGGTCGCCTTTGGACAAGTGGAGCAGTCCGGCGCTCATTATGTCGAGGACCCCGGAGGCACCGGGAGAGTGCCCGAAGACGGCGGCATGTGGAAGGCAGCTCTGCTCGCGCTCGCGACCGTCGCGGCGCTCGAAACGCCGCAGCCGGATAATGCCGGACGGTTAGCGGACCGGCAGTTCGTCGTGAACGCTCCGCGCGGTAGCGGCATCGCGCGCTACTTCGGCAGCGGTTCGCTGGAAGGCGATCCCAGCGCGACGCGCGCGTTGATCGTCGTGCACGGGGTTCTGCGCGACGCGGATTACTATTACGACACCGGAACGCGTGCGGTCGCTCGCGCCGGAGTTTCGGGCGTGCTCGTGATCGCGCCGCAGTTCGTCGAATCGTCGGAGTTGGCCGGCCACCACGTCTCAGCGGCGACGCTCTACTGGACGAGCAAGTGGCCCGGCGGTTCGGATGCGCGCAACGCGCCGGTCAGCACGTACGATGTTTTCGACGCTATAATCGCGCGTCTCAGCGACGCTCGACGCTTTCCGCGAATGCGCGACATCATTTTGATCGGACACTCCGCGGGCGGCCAAATCGTTCAGCGGTATGCGGTGGTGGGCCGCGCGCCGCAACTCGACGCACGCGGACGCGTCCGAGTGCATCTCGTGGTCGCCAATCCGTCGTCGTATTTCTATTTCAACGATTGGCGGCCGGTGCCGCAAGCCGGTTGCACCGATTTTAACCAGTGGCGTTACGGGTTGGCCGGCGCGCCCCCGTACGTGCGAGGTTCGCCCGCATCGCTAGAACGACGCTACGCGCTGCGCCGCGTAACCTATTTGCTCGGCACCGCCGACACCAATCCGAAAGAGGACGATCTCGATCGCAGCTGCGGCGGCGAAGCGCAAGGCGCGTATCGCTTCGAACGCGGCCGCTTCTACATAGGTTATATCCGCAAGCTCTTTCCGGACGGAACGAATCAGGATTATGCCTTCGTTCGCGGCGTGCCGCACGACAATCGACGTATGTTCGATTCAGAGTGCGGACTGGGCGTTCTTTTCGGACGTTCGGAAGCGAGTTGCGCGGAGCACGGCTGGATCGGGCCGCGGGTCACAGCCCGAACTTCGGATACACTCCCTTAAAGCCGGTAATTATGAGTTCGATCGCGATCGCGAGAATCAGAAACCCGAGAATGCGATCGAACGCGCTCAGCGTGCCTGCGCTCAATCGCTTCACCAGCGGTCCGCCGAGGCGTAAGAGCGCGTAGACGAGGACTCCCATCAACACTACCGCGATCGCTATGCCCGTCAGCCACACTCGCGGATCCGGGCGCGCGGCCAATGCCATCACGACGCCGATCGACCCGGGACCGGCGAGGAGCGGCATCGCCATCGGCGAGAACGCGATATCGTCTTTCGTTTGTGCTTCGGAGCTTTCGGTCGGCGTCATGCGGCTGGATGCCGTCACCATCGTCCACGCGGTGTGCGCGACGATCATTCCACCCGCGATCCGTAACGCCGCAAGCGATATGCCGAAGAACTCGAGCAGATACGAACCGCCCAGCTCGAACGCAAGTAAAATCAGGACCACGAACATCGCGATACGAGCGGCGGTCGAGTTGCGTTCGGCGGGCGTATCCGAACCGGTTAATGCGAAGAACACGGCGACGCCGCCGATCGGATTGACAATCGGGAACAGCGCCACGAATGCCGTCACTGCGGCTCCGATCAAAGCGTTCATTCGTCGAACGCCCCGCTACGATTGCATGCGAGCCCGAACCTGCCGCGACCGTCGAGCGAGGACAGGGGGCGACGGCCATTCGGCGGAAAAGCCCTCGTCGCCAACGGAGGATAGCCGATGCTTGTGATTCGTCGATTTCGTTTGGGAGCTGCCGCGATCGTTGCGGTCGTCGCGCTCCTGGCGTCCACTGCAGCCACTCCGGCAGCGGTCCAGCTTTCGGTCGGAATTCGGCTCGTGATTCCCAACGGAGCCATCGAAACGTGTAGCAGCAAAGCCAAGGCCGCGCTCAGCGCCGCGTTATCGACGGTCGGGGAGACATCGCCCGGAACCGCGATCTGGTTCGGTTACGGCGCGACCGACAGCGAAGGTCACGCAACATCCGCCGCCGCCATCCATTGTTTTCCGGTCGATAAAGGGTATGAGGTCACGTTCACGTGCTCGGTCGAGCAACCGGGAAGTCCGTTCAACGCCGACCAGTTGTGCAAAGGTCTCGACGATAAGTTCCAGGGCCGCACGGGCACGCCGCTCACGCTTCCTGCCACACCGACGCCGGTTCCGACCGGGTGCTCCATGACCAATCTCGTGGGAACGTGGTTGATGAATAATTCTCAAAGTCAGAAGTTCATCTTCTCCGTCGATGGAGACGTTACCGATCCGCAAGGCGTATCGGGCAACTGGAATCTCGACGGAAACACGGTAACGCTGACGTACTACGGTACGTCCACGCTCAAACTTTCGCCCGATGGTAAACAAATCACCGGGTCGAAAAATTTCACACGCCAGTGCTAGCGCGGCGCAGCGCGATACGCTACCCATCATTACTGTTATAGAGCACGAGGGAAATTCTATGCGTACCATTTCCACGATTGCGAGCGCCGGCCTTATGACCGGCGCTCTGTTGCTTTCGGCTTGCTCGACGTCCGGATCGAGTGCGAGTTCCCCCATGCCGCAAGCCGCCTCGCAAGGGCGCACTTCGGCATCCATTGCAAACGCGAATGGCATCGATCGACGCTACGCCAGCGCGTACCGCACCATCGAGTCGCGGTTGTCACCGCAAAAGGCGAAGGCCGATAAAGACCTCTTCGTTTCCGACGCGATCGCAACCGTGTTCTATTTCAAGAACAAGACGTATAAATCGGATGGATCGATTACAGGTCTCGGCGATCCGGACGGAATCACCGTCGATAAGGCCGGCAACCTCTACATCGCTAACGTGACCGCGAAGAACGTTGAAGAATTCGCACCCGGCTCTTCGAAGCCAAGCTGCACGTACGACGCCGGTCTGGTGGATCCGATCAACGTCACGACCGACTCGAAGGGCGACGTGTTCGTCGTCGACTTCAATGACCTCCAGAATCCGGGCTACGTCGACGAGTTCAAGCAGTGCAGCGATAAGGTCAGCACGCAGTACCAGATTTCCAGCGGACCAGAGGGCGCCGTCGTCGATAGCAAGGGCGACTTATTTGTGACGTTCTTCAACGCCGGCTTCAATGCTGGATTCGAAGAGTTCGTCAAGGGCAAGACGCAAGGCAAAACATTGTCGGTGACCGTCGGTTCGCCGGGTGGGCTGACCATCGATAAGAAAGACAACTTGATCGCCGACGATCAGGCGGGCTCGATCGACGTCATTGCGCCGCCTTACACCTCAGCGACGCCGCTCGTATCGGGTCTATCGGATCCGTTCCACGCATCCTTGAGCAAGACGCAAAAAGTTCTCTTTAACGCAAACAACGGTTCGGAATCGGTAACGATCTACTCGTATCCCGCCGGCAACCTTACCAAAACGCTCGACTCCAGCAATGGGCTCGACGGTGCGGAAGGCGTTGCCGATTCGCCCAGTTCGCTCTAACTCGCAGCGCCGGTAACGCGCGTTCTTTCGATCGTAAGCGCGTTAATCGCTGGTTGCCTGCGCGACGGCGGAACTGCCAAACGGCGGCTCCGCCATCGCCAAACCAATAGCTCACTGCAGCAGCGATCCGGCGATCTTTCCTTTCGAATCGACCACGATCGACCAGATGTGCGGTTGTCCGCCGAGAAGAACGCGATATCGGTAGGTCGTTCGGTCGCCATTCGGCTGCGATCCGAGGTAGGTCCAGCCGGTAAACTCACCCATCCCGGCGAGCGACGCACTGATTTGCGCGAGCATATCGCCGGTAATGTGTTGTGAGAATTCCGGCGTGAGTTTCGAGCGATCGATCGTTCCCGCTCGCAAGCTCAGGAGCCAGCTGCGCGCAAGCGCTGTGATCGCGGGGTCTTCTTGAACGGTTCCACTCTGCGCGACCGACGAGACGGGCGCGGGGACCAGTTGCGGATACATGATGTGGTACGCGAGCGAATCGACGTTCGGGTCGGCGACGTTGGCAAGCACGACGATCCCGCTAGCAGCGGTGCGATTGAATGCCATGAACGAATGGCAGCCGCCGGTCTCGCCGTTCATAAACGTGTTTCCGTTGTTCACGTTGACGATCCACACCAGCCCCATCTTGGTCTGGGGCTGCGACGCGTCGCCAGCGGCTCGCGGCGTCTGCGCCATCGCCATTGCCGGTCCGAGCGGGCCGGACGGCGCCGCAATGTTTGCGCGTAGAAACGCCAGCATATCGTGCATGTCCGAATACAGACCGCCCGCAGCAGCAAGTTCACCGAAACTCCACGCCGCTTGAGACGCGCCCGCTTGGTTGAGTCCCGGCGCTAGCCGCACGCGTTGATCGGGCACGAGCGCGAACGTGGTGTCCGCAAGCGATAGCGGTTCCAGCACGCGCGTCTGCAACAGCTGGTCGTACGGGGTTCCCGCGCTCCAACCCAACGCATCGCCCAACAAGCCCACGCCGGCGTTCGAGTATTCGAAACGGTCGCCCGGAGCGCGCGTCAGACTATAGCCCGACAAGAACTGCTCGAAGAGTGCCGGCGTATACGTCGCGTACGGATCTGCCGGATTTGACGGCAGGTTCGTCGGAAGACGCGGCAATCCGGAATTATGTTCCCCCAGATTAGCGAACGTGATTTGCTGTCCGTGGTACGACGGAATCCTGACACCGGACGGCGCGACGGTCTGCACCGCTTGTTCCAGGCGCACGCGTCCGTCGAGCACCATCGATGCCAGCAACGTCGCGGTAAACGTTTTGGTCAGCGAGCCTATTTGGAACATCGTGCGATCGTCGAGCGGCGGTTGCGCGGGTCCGAAGTCGCCCGAGCGGTAGACGGTGATCGTCGAACCGTCTACGACGCCGACGATCACCCCGCTGCCGCGAACGGCACTCGTGTATGCGTCGAGCGTGTGTTGGATCTCCGCCGGCGAAGCGAACGAAAGCGTCTGAGCGTTCGCGGGCACACCGATTCCTAAAGCTGCAACGGCCAGCGCTGCGGAGCGCAGTATCGAGCGATTCATCCGTTTTACGATTCGCAATCGCGCGCTACGGCCGAAGAACCGAGGAAACGATTCGGCCGACCGAAGCCAACGCGGCGTCGCGGGTTGTGGCTCGGACCGTCACGCCCGTCAGATAGGCCGCGACGACGATCGGAGCACCCGTCGAAGCCCAGCCGAATGCAACGTCGTTGCGCGTATCGCTCTCGCCGTACGCGGTATGGCCGCCACCCATTCCGGTCTTGTCGCCCGCCGTCCAGGATTTCGGAAAACCTGCGCGGACCAGGTTCAAACCCGTCTGACACTCGATCAACCAACTCTGCAGCAACCCGCGCGTTTTCTCTTGCAAGTACTTATCGCCGATCACCATATCGCGCGCATCGTAGGCCATCGCCGACGGCGTGGTCATGTCGCCGGTCTGCCCAGGCCGTGCCGCTTCGCTCATCCTCGGTTCGTAGTGTGCTAAAATCGTTTCGGTATCGCCGAGCTGGCGAATGCCCTTCGTAAAGCCCGAAGGCCCGCCAACGGACGTTAACAGCAGGTTCGCGGCGCTGTTGTCGCTGAGTCGCACGGCGGCCGCCAACAACTCGCGCACCGTCATGTAGCCGCGCGCCACATTGCGCCGAGTGACCGGCGCGTACTCTAGC
>JBDTKL010000288.1:0-2854 GCA_039935355.1 Candidatus Tumulicola sp. | reverse complement strand
TCTCGGCGACGTGGCCTCGACGCTGCACGCTCTGGAACGCGCGCGACCGGCGATCGTATCGGGCCTCCGTTCGCCCGCTCCGGCCCTCGACGTAGCGCCCCTATTCCCCGCACTCGAACGTATGCGCGATCTCTCCGATTATCCGCTCTGGAACGAAGCATGCTTCGCCGACCCTCCGGTCGCTCAACCAACGTTCGCAATCGCATGGCCGGGAACGGAATATCGTTCGTGAACGCCTCGCGAGCCGTGCCGATCTAGCCGCCGTCCTGATGCGCGAAGAAACCGTCGACGTCGGAGCGTTGCAGCTCGAAAGCGGCGCGACGCTGCCGCGCGTCGAGCAACGCATTACGATCTACGGCGACCCGATCGCGCACGCGGATCGTATCGTGCTCGTCAATCATGCGTTGACGGGCTCGAGCCGCGTGGCCGAATGGTGGCCGGGGATCGCCGGGAGTAATGGACTGTTCGATCCGAACGAGTGCTGTACGATCGGCGTCAACATGTTGGGCAGCGTCTACGGCAGCACCGGACCGGTTGACGATCCCTTTCCGCGCGTCACGGTGCGTGATATCGTTGCGGCACAACGTCGAGCGCTGGATGCGATCGGCGTCGAACGCATCTGGATCGCCATCGGCGCCTCGCTGGGCGGTATGCAGGCGCTGCAATGGGCGCTCGATGCCCCCGAGCGCGTCGGTCGTGCCCTCGTCATCGGAGCGCACGACTATCATACTGCGATGGGCATCGCGTTGAACGCGGTGCAGCGCGATGCGCTGGCGCTCGACCCCAAGCGCGGTTTGGGATTGGCACGCAAGATCGCGATGTTAACCTATAAGAGTGAGGCGCTCTTCACTTCGCGCCACGAACGGCGACCAGACCGCCATGGACGCGCGTTCTACGATATCGAGGGCTATCTCGAGCGGCAAGCCGACGCGTTTACCGCACGCATGAACGCTCACGCCTACGCCGCGTTAACGCACGCGATGGATTCGTTCGACGTGCGCGCCGCCGCGCAAACCGCCCGCATCAAACCAAAGCTGACGTTCGTCGGCATCAGTTCCGACTGGCTGTTCCGGCCGCAAGACGTACGTGCGGCTGCCAGCCGCTTTCGGAATGCCGGCTTCGACGCCGGCTACCTGGAGCTCGCGAGCGACCACGGACACGACGCTTTTTTGGCCGAACCCGAAGCGCTGGCGCGCCTTCTTCGACCCCTACTTGCGTAACGCATTACGAATCGCGTAACGCACGAAACAGCAAGATACGGTATCCCTTACTTTCGATCACGATCGACGTGACGCAAATCTCTTCCCGCGCCAGCACCGAATCGGCTTCCCAGTCGTCGCGTTCGCTGTTATACATGCGCGTGTGATAGCGTACGCCCGGCTCGAGCAACGCCGATAGGTCGATCGGGACGGCGGTCGTCGCGTCGCTAACGTTACCCACCAGCACCGCGATCTCGCGTCCGCGTTGGAGCGCCACCACGCGTGCGATTCGCGAAAACATCGGCACCTTGTCGGACACGTCGCTCTCGTAGAGCGAATGCGCGAACTTCGTATTGACTTCGCAGGTGGTAAACAGCGTCATCGATCCTTGCGTACGCACCGCAAAATAGGAGATTTCGCTACCGTGGAATGGCAACCGCCGCAACGCCACCCACTTCCAATTCGGCGGAATGAGCGGGTTAATCTCGGGACGATCGCCACTGAGCGTCAAGCCGCAGACGCCTTCAATCGCCGCCCAGAGAAAGCGCGGCGGCTCCCACGGACTCAACCGCATGCCTCGATTTACCAGCGAATCTCCGTCGAACCATTCGCTGAACTGCCCCGGAACGGTGTTGTTGCCCCGCGGGTCGCGAGCGTAATGCTCGAACGATGCGCGCAACGCGTTGACCATGAACTCCGGATGATAACGCGCCGCGGCGAACGCATACCACCACGTCAACCCGGGCCAGACGCCGCCAATCAATCCCGCGAAGGCCGAGGGATCGTAGCGCGGGTCGAGTTCGGACGCGGTACGCAATCCGGCTTCGGTCCAAAAATCCGGGGAGTTGAGTCGCGAGATGATACGAAATCCCGTCTCTTCGTCGCAGACGTGGAACATGACCGGAAAGATTTCATCTCCGGTAACGTCGGTTCGCGGGTTTCCGTTCACGTCGATGTTGAGATAAAACAACCCATTTCCCGGATTGATGAGATGCGTTTGCATCGCCGTAGCAATCCGCGCGGAGACGTCGCTAAAGGTCTGTACCTCGGCGTCGTCGGTGTCGACGCGTTCGGCCAAATGAGCGAGCTCGCGCAACGCCGCGGAACATTCGGCATTGATCTCGGTTACGGCGCCGTTGATTGCGTAGTTTGCGATGATGTTGCGCCAACTGGCGATCGCCCAAACGTTACCGCGCGGATCGTCGGCCGAACAATACACCAAGTCGCGATCGTCCATCTGCGAGATGATGTAGCGTCCGGCCTTCGCGAGCGACGGGAAAATTTGTCGCAACCACCCTTCATCCCCGGTGCAGCGGAAATGATGGGCTGCGGCCATGATAAACAGCGGAGTATCGTCGTTGATGTTGAGGCCGTCGTCCTCGACGCGGCCGACGAGCGCGTCGACGTACTCTGGAAGCTTGCCGTCGGGGTATTGTAGTTCGGCGGCCTTGTCGAGAAGCGATCGCGAGAATTGCGGCATGAAATAATCGCAGCCGTACACGAACCAGGCGCAGTCGCGAATCACGACGTTCGACATGACGCCCGGGTCGTTGGTGAAGAGCCAGCCGATCGGGTAGCGCGACATCACCCGCCGCATGTTGACCTTGCTCCACAACGCGCCGTCGTTGATCACTTCGTCGGGGGTGATCACCTCG
>JBDTKL010000287.1:0-2801 GCA_039935355.1 Candidatus Tumulicola sp. | reverse complement strand
CACCCGAATGCGTCGGCACGCTCGATTTTGTCGGGCTGGACTATTATTGGGGCGTACCATCATTTTGGCCGTCGGAATTACACCGTCTCAGTGCTGCAGCGGATTTTCAATACGCGAACGCGCCGGTGTGGCCGAGTGCCCTCGATTCGATTCTGGCCCAGGCCACGCGCGAATTCCCGGGCAAGCCGATCTTCATCATCGAAAACGGATGCGTTGCCCGGGCCGCCGGCTTCAGTCGCGCCGACTATCTCCGTGCGCACGTCGAACAAGTGCGACGCTCGGTCGAACGTGGCGCTCCGGTCGAGACATATCTGTGCTGGAGTATCACCTCGAACCGGGAGTGGGGCTTGCCGTTCGACGACGGCAGCGACTTCGGTTTATACCACATCGATCTGGATACCGATCCCGATCTCAAACGCGTGCCGACCGATTCCAGCCGGGAGTATGCATCGCTGATCGCAGGCGCCGTCAGCCAGAAGGACTGAACATCGCCGCGATCTCTTTGTGAATTCGGCCGTTGGTTGCCAGGACCGACGGCGAGTCGAGCCGGCCGCCTTCGCCGGTCGTTTGCGACACCGAGCCGCCGGCTTCGCGAACGATTAACGTCCCCGCCGCGACGTCCCACGGGTTGAGATCGAACTCCCAAAAGCCGTCGAAACGGCCGCAGGCGACGAACGCGAGATCCAATGCCGCGCTTCCGTCGCGCCGAACCGCCTGCGCGCGATCCGACATCGCCGCGAACCATTTTCCGTTACGCGCGAAATCGGATGGTTGAAAACCGGTGCAGACCATCGCGTCGCTCAGGCGTTCGACGCTCGAAACAGTTATCGGCTCGCCATTCAATTGCGCACCCTCGCCGCGACGAGCCGTAAAGCACTCATCGATCGCCGGGGCGTAAATCACGCCCGCGAGGATTTCTCCGTCGCGCTCGTAGCCGATCGACACACAATAGAGCGGATAACCGTGTGCGAAGTTGGTCGTGCCGTCGAGCGGATCGACGATCCAGCGCTCTCCCGAGCTACCCGCTCGCGACCCACTCTCTTCGGCTAATACCGCCGCGCTCGGAAACGAGCGGCGCAAGCGATCGAGCACGGCAGACTCGGCGGCGCGGTCGGCGTCGGTCACTAGGTCGCCCCGGCGTCCCTTCTCGCTCACCATGCCGGGGTCGCGAGCTCGACGCCGGAGGAGAGCCCCGGCTTCGCGCGCTGCAGCGATCGCGACGTCGAGAGGATCGGCCGGCATCAGCGACCGGTTGGACGCGAACGCCCCGCTTCCGCTCGAAGGCGAAGGGCGCTCGTGGTTTCCGGGGTATACTGAGGTCGAGTTACCTCGCTAGGTGAGGCGTCCACGCAACTACATGCCGCTGCCCCGAAACGTCGAGAGACGCCAAGTGGGTGGACCAGACTACGCCGATACAAGGCGATGTCTAACGCGGCTACGACTGGCAGAGCCCTCGGGCTTTCGGTTTCGACGGTGCGTGGTGTCAAAGCTCGGTGCGAATGGGGTGCGAAATGGCGTTCACGCAGGGATTTATCTCTGATTTGGTCGGTCGGCGAGCGACCGTTAACGATTTAGCGATCGGTAAAGTTGCCGATTTCCTTATTACCAATCCCGACGACGCCTTTCCGCCAATCGATGGATTGGTGATTAAAACCGCGCGCGGTTTGCGTTTTGCGCCCATGGACACGGTGGCCGACGTCGACCGAAACGGAACGGTTGCGTTGACGGTCACGCCCGACCAAGCCGCGCCCAGCGACGACGAACGCCTCTATCTGGTCGCCGACCTGCTCGATAAACAAATCGTCGACGTGAACGGCCGTAAGGTCGTGCGCATCAACGACATCGAGGTCGCCGACACGGGCGGCCGTTTGCGAGTCTTGGCTGCCGATGTCGGCGTCGGCGGACTGCTTCGGCGCTTGGGGCTGCGCTCGCTCGGACGGCGCCTGACGCCCGCCAACGCGCCCGGCATGCCGAACTCGATGATCGCGTGGAGTGCGGTCTCACCCATCCGCGAAGCAAATCCGGCCAACGTGCGGCTTTCGGTGACGCAAAACCGACTCGCCCGGCTGCATCCTTCGGAACTGGCCGAAATCATCAGCGAACTTTCGGCGCGCGAAGCCGCCGCGGTCGTAGGACAGCTCGACGACGAGACTGCCGCCGACGCGTTCGAACATCTCGACGTCGAAAAACAAAAGACGATTATCGGCGATATCGGTACCGAGCGTGCGGCCGACATCATCGAAGAGATGGATGCCGACGACGCCGCCGATCTTCTCGGCGAGCTGCCGGCGGAACGGCAATCCGAGCTGCTTGCGGAGATGAACGATTACACCGCCGGCGAGCTGCGCGAGCTCGTCAAGTACGACGAAGACACGGCCGGCGGTCTCATGACGACCGACTTCGTTTGGATTTACCCGCACCGCACGACCGAAGCGACCATCCGCAAGATTCGGGAGATCGCGCCGGCGACGGAGTTCATCTACTATCTCTACGTGCTCGACAAAAACGACCATCTGATGGGAACGATCTCGCTGCGCACGCTGCTATTGGCGCTGCCGACGGCCTTTATCGACCGCGTCATGAACACCGACGTGGTCAGTGTCGCAGCCGATACACCGGCCGTCGAAGTAGCCGCCACGATCGCCCGCTACGATCTGTTGGCCGTTCCGGTGCTGCGCGACGATGGCACGATGATCGGAATCGTGACCGTCGACGACGCCATCGACGCGATCATGCCCGACGACGTCGCGAAGAAGCTGCCGCGCTTTACGCCGCGCCGTCACTCGCCCGCGTCCGCTGCG
>JBDTKL010000286.1:0-6897 GCA_039935355.1 Candidatus Tumulicola sp. | reverse complement strand
TTGACTTCGAGCGTCTGCGCGTTGTAACGCTTGCCTTTACAAACTTCGCACGGCACGTAGACGTCGGGCAAGAAGTGCATCTCGATTTTGATAATGCCGTCGCCCTCGCACGCCTCGCAGCGTCCGCCTTTGACGTTGAACGAGAAACGCCCCGGCTGATAGCCGCGCATACGCGACTCGGGGACCTTCGAAAACAGCTCGCGGATGTGGTCGAACGTGCCGGTATACGTCGCCGGATTGCTGCGCGGCGTTCTGCCGATCGGCGATTGATCGATCACGACCAATTTGTCGAGTTGCCCTGCACCTTTGACGGTACCGTAGGTTCCGCTCGGTGGCTGTCCGTGAAGATGCTGGTTGAGCGCGCGGATCAACACTTCGTTGACCAAGGACGACTTGCCGCTACCGCTGACGCCCGTTACCGCACAAAACGCGCCGAGCGGAAACTTCACGTCGATTCCACGCAAATTGTTGGCGCGCGCGTTGCGCACTTCGAGCCAAGAGCGTGGGACGCGCCGTTCTTTCGGAACCGGGATAAACTTGCGCCCCGAGAGATACGCTCCGGTTTCGGAGCGTTCGTCGGCCAGAATCTCATCGAGCGTTCCAACCGTTAAAATCTCGCCGCCTTCGGCGCCCGCACCAGGTCCGATATCCACGACCACGTCGGCAGTGCGCATCGTATCTTCGTCGTGCTCGATCACGATCAGGGTGTTGCCGAGGTCGCGCAACGTCTGTAGCGTCGCCAATAGACGCTCGTTATCGCGCTGATGCAGACCGATCGACGGTTCGTCGAGGATGTACAAGACGCCGACCAGCGCGCTGCCGATCTGCGTCGCCAGACGGATGCGTTGCGACTCTCCTCCCGACAGCGTCGTAGCCGAACGCCCCAAGGTGAGGTACGTAAGGCCGACGTTGCTGAGAAAGCCCGCACGGCCGCGAATCTCTTTGACGATTTGATGCGCGATCTGCGTTTGTCGCGGCGTCAGCTCGAGCCCGTCGAAAAATTCCTCGAAGCGCTCGATCGGCATGCGAGTCAGCGCGTCGATGTTGACGCCGCCGATCGTCACCGCCAACGCCTCCGGTTTGAGCCGCGCGCCCTTGCAAGCGTTGCAATTGGAGGCCGACATAAACCGCTCGATGTCTTCCTTGACGCTCTCACTCGACGTTTCGGCATATCGTCGCTGGAGGTTGTTCACCACGCCCTCGAACGACGCGCGATACTCCCACGTTTTGCCGGCCCGCGACGTATAGGCGAACGCCTGCTCTTTATCCGTCCCATACAAAACGACGTCGACCACGTCGTCCGGCATGTCCTCGATCGGCGTCGACATCTTTACTTTATATTTGCGCAACACGCGCTCCAGCTGTTGCAAGTAGTACGGGTTCATCGATGGATATTTACCGCCACCGAGACTGCGGCTCCACGGAACGATGGCGCCGTCGGTAATCGACTTGGTGCGATCCGGAATAACTTTCCACGGATCGATCTCGATCTTCTCGCCCAAGCCGCTGCAGACCGAACACGCGCCGTAGGGCGAGTTGAACGAGAACAGGCGCGGGGCCAGCTCTTCGAACGATAATCCGCAGTACACGCACGCGAAGGCTTCGCTAAACGTCAGCTCGCGATCGTCGACGATTACGGTGACGATGCCGGTCGATAGGCGAAGCGTCGTTTCGACCGAGTCGGTCAGCCGCTTGCGCACGTCCGGTTTTACGACCAAACGGTCGACGACCACTTCGATTGTGTGTTTACGCTTCTTATCGAGAATTATTTTCTCGCGAAGTTCGCGAATCTCGCCGTCGACCCGCACGCGAGCGAAGCCCTCTTTGGCGATTTCCTCGAACAACTTGCTATATTCGCCCTTGCGTCCGCGCACCAGCGGCGCGAGCAGCAAGAGTTTGCTGCCTTCGGGTAGCTCGAGAATCGAATCGACGATTTGCTCGCTCGATTGCGTGCTGATCTCGCGGCCGCAGTTGTAGCAATGTGGCGTGCCGACGCGGGCGAACAGCAAACGCAAGTAGTCGTAGATTTCGGTGACGGTGCCGACCGTCGAGCGCGGGTTGCGCGAGGTCGACTTTTGGTCGATCGAAATCGCCGGCGACAATCCCTCGATGTAGTCGACGTCGGGCTTTTCCATTTGCCCTAAGAATTGGCGCGCGTACGAGGAGAGCGACTCGACGTAACGGCGCTGGCCCTCGGCGTAAATTGTGTCGAACGCCAGCGACGATTTGCCGGACCCGGATAAGCCGGTAACGACGATCAAGCGGTTGCGAGGCAACACCAAATCGACGTTCTTTAAATTGTGCTCGCGCGCGCCCTTAATGACGATCGAATCAAGACCCGAAGGCATAACTCTACCGAAACCTCAGGGATAGGCCTGAAGGATGCGCCCCGCTTCTTCAATTGTCGAGCACTCCGCGTCGGGCGGCCGGACGCCCACGGGCAAGGGCTCGTTCCGTACGTTCAGCCAGATGGTCGCCAGCCCGGCCTCGAGCGCTCCGGATATGTCGCGGTCGTACCGATCTCCCACCATCGCCGCCTGCGCCGGCGCGGTTTCCAACGTGCGGCACGCGTGCGCGAACAACAGCGGGTCAGGCTTGACCATGCCGACTTCGTCGGCGATGAAAATCGCATCGAAGAACTCGCCCAAACGCAGCAGCTCGATCTTCTCGCGATGCGTTTCCGAAAAGCCGTTCGTGACCAGGCCCAAGCGGCGGCCGCGGCCGCGCTCGGCGGCCAAGACGGCGGCCGCCTGCGGAAACGGAACGTAGCGCTTCTTTCGATAGTCGTGATAGCGTTCGGCCGACCGCAACGCCAATGCGGGGTCGGCGATGCCGACCCGGTCGAGCGCGTTGCGCCACAACCGCCGTCGCACGCCTTTCATCGTCTCTTCCAACGCGTCGGGGGAAAGGCGGTGCCAGAAACCCTCGGCTTCGGCCACGTAGGCCGCCGTCAGCGCGACGGCGTCGATGCCGCGCTCGACCGCGATCTCGCGCGCGACCTCTTCGGCGGCGTCGCGGTATGCGAACGTATCGTCGTGCAGCGTGTCATCGAGGTCGAACAGCACGGCACCTAAGCGCCGCGTCATCGAAAGCGCACCCGAAACGACCGCAACGCATATGCTCCGATCGTCCCCACGATCGCTTCGCCGTCGATACCTGCGGTTTCGTCGCGCGGTCGCTCCAATGCGTCGACCGCGACAGCAGAGCGCATGCGGGCACCGCAGCGTAACCGCATCTCGCGAGAGACGCCGTCGCATTCGCGCACGCGAACCACCACGCCATCCCCGTCCTCGGCCGGCTTACACGCTTCGACGACGATCGATTCGTCGCCGGAGTCGAACAGCGGCACGCCGGAAAGGCGTGCGAAGCGCCTCCACGCTGCTTCGAGGGCGCCGAGGCTCGCATTCCGCGTGGGAGCGACGGCCCACGTGAGAACGTGCTCGCCGCGATCGGCGTCGGGGTCGGGCCATACCGTGCCGCGCAGGAGCGAGTGACCGAGCAACATGGTTTCGTTCTTCTCCATTCGGCCGCTCCAACCGTACGTGTCGAGTGCAAACGACGCAAAGCCATCCCCTCGCTCGTCACACACGTAAGCGAAGCGTTGGCCGGGCACCTCAAAACGCGCGCGCTCGGCCGGCGTCTCGAACCGCGTGCTACGGCGAACCACGCCATGCGGCGCACCAAAGACCGCTTCGGACGCAGCAACGTCGAGATCGTGCTCGACCCGCAGTAGTCGTCGGCGCTCGTGCCAGTCGATCGCCATCTCGACGCGCACGAACGGATCGCCCTCATCTAAGTATACGCGCATCGTGGCATGCGACGAACGCCCGGCGTCGAGCCGAATTTCTAACGCCCCGTCGACGATCGTGGCTTCGCCCGCCTTGAGCGGTCGCGCCGAATGCCAATAGCCGGCGTCCACGTTCCAGGCTTCCCATTTGCGCGGACGATCGCGGTAGATCGTCGGCACGTTGGCGTGCCGTACGACGTTGCGGCCGCCGGTGACATGCGCATCGACCAGCGCACCCGCCGGCGTCACGGTTACGGAGAGCGACGCGTGCTCGAACACATAATTGGAACCGTCACGCCGCACGGCGCACACCTTCGGCTCGAGTGCGGGCCGAGCGCGCGGGAGCATCGCGCGCAGCGCGGTTTCCGCGCTATCGAGCAACGTCTCGGCGCCCGCGTAGCCGGCGCGCGCGTCGACATACACTTCCGGTATCGACGTGCCGGGCAACACGTCGTGGAACTGATTGCGTAGCGCGATCTCCCAAACGGCGTTCGTTGCGGCAGTTATGCGCTCGATCGCGGCCTGCGGTACTCCCAACGCGACACACCAGGCCGCGGCAGTTTCGATTTCACCGAGCCGCCGTTCGAGACGTGCGTTTGCAGCCTTGACGTCGCGGTGGGTCGTGAAAACGCCCCGGTGATATTCCAGATACAATTCGTCGTCGTGAACGGCGAGTTGTTCGCGATCTGCGGCCAGACGTTCGAACCATACGCGCGGCCGTTCCCAGCGACCGACGGCCGGCGCCTCGTGGAGTTCCCTAGCGGTCGGTCCACCGCCGCCATCGCCATATCCGACGACCAGCGGCTCGTTGCGTTCGCGCGCGGCGGCGACGCGCCACGGCGCAAAACCGCCGTCCATGCCGCGTAGCGAGGCTGCGACGACTTCGGAACCGTCGGGCCCCCGCCACCGAAACTGGTGGAGCGGAAACTCGGTGGTATCGTTCCAGTACAGCTTGGTCGTCGCGAAATATGGTATGCCCGCGTGTGCGAGAAGCGTCGGAAGCGTCCGCGCGAAACCGAACGTGTCGGGCAGCCACGCAATCGTTGGAGATGTCGCGAAATGTTCGCGACAATACCGATTTGCGAACAGGAGCTGGCGTAGCAGCGATTCGCCGGATGGAATATTGCAATCCGGTTCGACCCACATGGCCGCAATATCGGGGTCGAAGCGACCGCGCACGGCAAGTTCGCGCACGCGCGCAAACAGTTCGATGTCGGCTTCTCGCACGTAGTCGTACAACTGCGGTTGGCTTTGTGCGAACACGAACGTTTCGTCGCGTTCCAGCAATGCGACGGCCGTCGCAAAGGTTCGCATCGCTTTACGACGCGTCGCATCGAAGCTCCACAACCACGCAACGTCGAGATGGCTGTGACCCCACAAGCGCAGCGGATCGGCAGGCTCGGACGGACGCGCGGCCTCAGCGGTGGGTTCGAGCACCGCGTGCTCCGGCGGCGCCGGTGCGGCTCGACGAAGCATCCAGCTCCACTTTAAGCCGGGACCGGCCGGCAAACCGTTGGTCGGTAACGAGCGGCGCTCGACTTCGAGCAGTAACGCGCGTTGCCGGTCGCACGCCTCGATATCCAGCGACGAGTGCTCGCGATCGAACGCACCGCGTGCGATGCCGTCGATGCGGATCAGCGCGCCCGCCGGGGCTTGGCAGTGCAACGTGCGTGCCTCGGCAAGCGCCGGAAGGCATGCCTCGACAAGCGCGACGGCCGCGTCGCCGCCGGCCTCTTGTAACCGCAGGCGCGACGTCACTGGATGGTCGTTAAATGTTGTTTCAAGACCACCCAGCCATCGGGCGAAATGCGCACCGATCCGCCAAACGGCCGATCGAACTCGGCTATCACGATGAACAGAACGGCGATCAAGCCCGCGAGGATTGCGGTCATCACGAGCTGCGCTCCACGGTTCTCGACGCCGAACAAGAACGCAAAAGCGAGGACTGCGAGCGCACCGGCTATCAGCGCGAACCATAGGACCAACGGGACTGACGGCCCCGAATCGTACACCCGGGACCGCCGCGCGTCGAACAAGCGCTCGAGCTGCGTCATCGCTTGCTGCTGGACGTTGGCTTCGCCGAGGTCCGCCGGTTTGAACTGATCGATGCGCCGCCCGAGGTCTTCGAGCAGCGGCACGTCGCGCTGCACGTCGATTTTGCGTCGCATCTGCGGCCACTCGATCTTCGGGACCGCACCGGCGTACTGCACGAGTTCTTCGCGAAGCGTTACGCGCAGCGGTGGCGGCAACCCCGCCGCAGTGCGGTACAGGTCGGAAACGGCCGCAATTTCTGTTTCGACGTTGGACAACGTCGCGTCATACTTTTCCCAGACGACGATGACGACGAAGCCAAGTACGACCGCATAGATGACCCCGACCGCCGAAAACAAGAACCCAGCCACGTCGTTGTGCTTGCGCAGAACGTCGCTGCGAAAGTGCCGCTGCCACAGCGCATGTAGCCCGACACACAGCGCCGCGACGACGACGACGATGAAGAGCTCGCCGATGACTTCTGACACGATCATCGACGTATGCGTCACGATACTCGAACTCCTCGCCGGAGCGTCAGCCGCCGACTAATTCTTGCAGCGCGCGATCGAAGATCTTGGGAGCCTTACCCGCAAAGAGCAGCCCTTCGTTGCCGCCGATCTGCTTGCGCAGCTCGATCAGTTCGTCTCGCAGTGCCGCCGCCTTCTCGAACTCGAGGTTGGCGGCTAACTCCCGCATCCGCCGGTCCAGGTCGGCGGCGGTCTTCAAGGCGATCTCGCGCGGCAGCTTGTCGTACTTGAACTTCTCGGTGTTTTCGCGGGTGGCGCCGACCATCCCGAGGATGTCGCGGACTTCCTTGCGGATCGAGCGCGGCTCGATGCCGTGCTCGGTGTTGAAGGCAACTTGCAACTCCCGGCGCCGCTTCGTCTCGCCGATGGCCCGCGCCATCGACTCGGTCATCACATCGGCGTACATAATCACCTTGCCCTCGACGTGGCGGGCTGCACGTCCGATCGTCTGAATCAGCGAGGTGCCGCTGCGCAGATACCCTTCCTTGTCGGCATCCAAGATGCCAACCATCGACACCTCGGGCAAGTCCAGCCCCTCGCGCAGCAAATTGA
>JBDTKL010000285.1:0-2796 GCA_039935355.1 Candidatus Tumulicola sp. | reverse complement strand
GGTGCGGGGAGCCGCGATCGCCCTGTTGATGATCGTGCTGTTTGCTGCCGGCACGATCGCCGGCATCGTCGCGGCGTACGCACGCAACCTTCCCGATATTGGGCGCATGGCGGACTATCAGCCCGCGAGTGCCACGCGTTTGTTCGCGCGTGACGGCACGCCGCTTGCGTCGGTCTATCGCGAGAATCGCGTCTGGACGCCGCTGTCCCAAATTCCGCCAATCGCCCGCGACGCGTTCATCGCCAACGAGGACCATAATTTTTACAGCCATCACGGCGTAGATTTCGGCGGTATCGTTCGAGCCGCATATGCCGATCTAATGCACCAACAGATGCAGGGTGCGTCGACCATCACCCAACAGTTGGCGCGCCGCTTGTTTCTCAACGACGAACCGACCCTCTCGCGGAAGATCGAAGAAGCGCTGCTGGCGATGGAGATCGAGCGCTTCTACACCAAAGACGAGATCCTCGAGCGCTATCTCAACATTATTTATCTCGGCGCCGGCGCGTACGGCGTCGATGCTGCGGCGCATACGTATTTCGGCCGCTCGATCCGCAGCGTCAACGTGCAGCAAGCCGCCATGCTGGCCGGCGTCGTCGCAGCCCCTTCCGACTATTCGCCGTTCGTCAATATGCAGCTCGCGCGCGAACGCCAACGGCACGTGCTGCAGCGTATGGCCGAGAGCGGCTTCATCTCGCAAGAACAAGCAGAATCCGCGTATGAGGCGCCGCTCGAACTGATCGGACAGCGGGCCGCGGGCTTACAGAGTTACGCATACCCGTACTTCACAACGTACGCGATCGCGCAGCTCGAGCGAACGTTTGGCGTCAACGCCGTCGAGCAAGGCGGATTGCAAGTGAGCACGACGCTCGACCCGCGAATGCAGCGTGCCGCGCAAGACGCTATCGACTGGGGCGTGGATCAAGCGCTGCGCGGCGGCATCGATGCCCATCAAGCCGCGCTGGTCGCGATCCGTCCGTCGACCGGAGAGATCCTCGCGATGGTCGGCGGCACGGGGTTTTCGCTGAAAAATCAGTTCAACCGTGCGTGGCAAGCAAAGCGTCAGCCGGGTTCGTCGTTCAAAGCATACGTGTACACCGCCGCGATCGACTCCGGCATACCGGCTTCTGCGACGGTCGCCGACACGCCGGTCAGCTACCCGATGGGCGACGGCACGCGTTGGTCGCCGTACGATGATGACGGGCGCTACTTGGGCGACATCACGTTGCGTTACGCGCTGACCCAGTCGCGCAACGTCGTAGCGGTTAAACTCGCCGAACGCGTCGGTGTCGATCGCGTGATCGAATACGCGCACCGTATGGGCGTGACGTCGGAACTCGACGCCAATTTATCGCTGGCGCTGGGTTCGTCGGTGGTTTCGGTATTGGATCAGGCCAGCGGCTACTCGACGCTCGCCAATCAAGGTCTGCACGTCGACCCGACGCCGTTTCGTCTCGTCAAGGATTCGCTGGGAAGCGTCGTGCTCGACGAACGTTACCCACAAGCCACCGACGTGGTGAGCGCCGGGACCGCCTACATCGTCACATCGATGTTGGAGGACGTGATCAACAAAGGCACGGGCTATCCGAACGCGATCATCGGCCGGCCGGCCGCCGGCAAGACCGGAACGACCTCGAACTTCCGAGACGCGTGGTTCGTCGGTTTCACGCCGGATCTCGTCACCGCCGTGTGGCTCGGCAACGACGACTATACGCCAATGAACGAGTCGTACGGCGGCAACGTGCCGGCGCGCATCTGGGCGCGTTTTATGAAAGCCGCTTTGGCGGGAACCCCTCCGCACGATTTCACCGTCCCGACCGACGAGGTCGCGAAGTCGGCCGGATGCGGCGGCTACGAATATTACCTTCGCGGAACCGAACCGTCGTGTGGCAGCGTCGAGGATGCATCCAACGGCGAAGCCGAGCCGTATGCCACGCTCGATCCTCGCGCAACCGAAGCGCCGTTGCCGTCGCTAGCTCCGATCGATCGCGCGACCGAAACGCCGCAGACGTCGCCCTCGCCGTGATCGAGAATCGCGAACGCGACTATCCGGTTCGCACGGTTCGCGAGTTCACGGCCGGTTTTTCCGAGTATCTCGACCGGTTGCCATGGTTGCGCCGCATCGGCATCGAGGGCGAAGTATCGGGACTGCGCAGCTTCGGCGATGGGCACCTCGGCTTTTCTCTCAAAGAAGATCGCGCCATCGTAGAGTGCATCGCGTGGGCCGACGCACGCCGCACGCTCGCCGATTTCAAGAACGGCGATGTCGTGATCGCGGTCGGCCGCGTTCGCATCTATCCCGAGCGCGGCGGATTTCGGCTGTACGCGGAATCGATCGAGCCGGTCGGGTTAGGCGAACTCTATCGATTATACGATTCGTTAAAAACGCGCTTTGCTGCTGAAGGCTTGTTCGCGCCGGAGCGAAAGCGCCCGGTGCCCGAACTGATCCGGCGCGTTGCGCTGGTAACCGCCCAAGATGGACGGGGCGCACATGACTTTCTAAAAACGCTGCGCGACGAGGTGCCGTTCGTCGAGATCGTCGTGATCGAAACGCGCGTGCAGGGTGATGGGGCCGAGATCGACATTTCCGCGGCGCTCGACCGTGCCGGCACTTTGGGGGTCGACGCGATCGTGCTGGCGCGCGGCGGCGGAAGTTACGTCGAACTCTTTCCATTCAATCTGGAGCCCGTCGTGCGTGCGATCGTGCGCTCGCGGGTGCCGGTACTCACGGCGATCGGTCACGAGCCCGACCGGCACCTGGCCGACGAAGTCGCCGATTTGTCGTTTGGCACACCG
>JBDTKL010000284.1:0-2739 GCA_039935355.1 Candidatus Tumulicola sp. | reverse complement strand
GCGAGATTGCGGCCGAACGGGGCGTCGCCGTCGACGCCGTCGAGTTCGAACGCTTGATGACGCAGCAACGCCAACGCGCGCGCAGCGACGCTCAGTCCAAGCGCGCAGTCGTCGGCGTCACCGATTTACCGGCGTTCCGGAGCGAGTTCACCGGATACGAAGGCTTGGAAGGCGGCGGTACCGCCGTTGCATTGTTGCGCGACGAGAAACCCGTCCAGTTGCTCTCGACCGGGCAAGAGGGCACGATCGTGCTCGATTCGTCGTCGTTTTACGCCGAACGCGGCGGACAGATCGGCGACCGCGGTACCATCGAGACCGGCGGCGGCGTCTTCGAAGTCAAGGACACGCAGTTGTTGGGTGAAGCGATCGCGCATCACGGCGTCGTGGTAAGCGGCGAGATTGCGAGTGGCGAACGCGTCCGTACCGTCGTGTTCGATTGGTGGCGTCGAGAAATTCGCCGGCATCACACGTCCGCACACTTGCTGCAGCGCGCCCTGAGAGACGTGCTCGGCGACGAAGTCAATCAAGCCGGATCGTGGGTTGGTATGGATCGCATGCGATTCGATTTCCGTTGGCCGGGCGGCGCATTGTCGTCCGAACAAAAGCGTGCGGTCGCGCATCGCGTTAACGAGATGATTCGCGATGACTCGCACCTGGAAACGCGCGAGCTTCCGATCGAAGAAGCCAAGCGTAGCGGCGCGATTTGGATGGCGGGCGAAAAATACGGTGAGTCCGTGCGCGTGGTGGTGGCCGGTCCGGCGATCGAGTTTTGCGGCGGAACGCATTCGCATTCTACCGGCGAGCTTGGCGTGTTTGTCATTCTTTCGGAGTCGTCGATCGGCAGTGGCGTTCGTCGTATCGAATCGTGCGTGTCGGCCGCGGCCGAAGCGACGATCGAGCGTCAAGGGGAAACGCTGAGCCGGCTGTCGTCGTCGTTGGCAACCACGCCGGACGACGTCGGCGAACGTGTCGAGCGGTTGCAACGCGAGCTCCGCGATGCACAGGCGGCGCGCGATCGCCTGAAGGCGCAACTGGCGTCCGCCGACGCGCAAGCCTATGTGGAGCGTTTGGAAGAGCATGGAAACCGGCGATTCGTTGGTGCCGTGGTCGTAGGGGCCAATGCCGAGGCGCTCAAGCACCTCAGCGCGGCCATTCGGAGCCGTTTGCACAGCGGTGCGATCGCGTTGATCGGAACCGATGGTGACACCGCGAACGTGCTCGTTACGGTCAGCGACGATCACGTGAAAGACGGCGTCCACGCTGGAAATCTGGTCAAGATTGCGGCACCGCTGGTTGGCGGCCGGGGTGGCGGACAAGCCGCACAGGCGCAAGGCGGCGGCAAAGATCCGGCCGGAGCCAACCACGCCCTCGACGCGATCCGCGACAGCGTGCTGGCATGATCGTCACCCGGCGGGCGGTTGTTGTTGCCGCCGGGTTCTTGTGTTCGATCGCAGCTGTGGCGCCCAATGGCCGAGAGCCGAACGCACCGCTCGACTCACAATACGTCTTGCAGCGCTATGCGATCGCCGTGCAGGCGATTGCGACTCCGAAAAACGTCGTGTTTACGTATAGCGTTTCGCAGGCAGGTCCGGCAAACATCGAACAACGCCACCAAATCTATCGCAGCGGCTCGAACGTGCGCGACGAACTATTAGCAGTCGATGGATTGGCGCTGGCGCGAAAACGCGTGACGTTCGCGCGGCGTGAAAATCGCTATGCGATCGATCGACTCGCACCGAAAACCGATACTGCGCAAGTCTTGTTTCTAACGAGCGTCAAGGTCGGCAAACGCTACGATTACACCTATGAAGTAACGCCGCTGGAACGCCAATCGGGCGTGTACGTCGATCGCATAACCATCGACGGATCGACGTTCTTACCGCGCCGGCTGCACTTTCATACGGCGTCGGGCGAGGCGCGCGGAGTCGGCGAAATCGTGTACGCGCCCTTCGGCAAGTTCTGGATGCCGGTGATGGCCTCGATCGATGCAACCGTCGGCGTGCACCCGGCACGCGAGCGCATCACGTGGGCCGACTATCGCTTCCCGGACACGTTGCCGCCCTCCACGTTCCAGGCGCCCAAGCCGCTGCCGGCCGCCGCGGCCTCGGAGTAGTCTTGTGACCGCGCGGCGGATCGACGCGGCCTATATCGCGGGATTCGTCGCGTTTATCATCACCGCGGCAATTTCGCATCTGCGTGCGACGCCGTACGACAACTTCGTCTTGCTGGCCCAGGCGTGGCTGCACGGCCACGCTTGGATCGATTGGCCGGGCGCATACATCGATGCGCTCGCATATAACGGGCAGTACTACGTGATCGAAGCGCCGATGCCGGCGGTTTTGCTGATGCCGGTGGTCGCGTTGTTCGGTCTGTCGGCAAACCAAACGATCGTCGTTGCACTGCTCGCTGCCGTCGCGGTCGGCGCGGCGTGGCGATTGGGCGAGCGCTTGGGACTAAACGCCGATAGCAACGCGTGGATTTGTGCGTTCCTATTATGCGGCACCGACTTGTTGTGGTGCGCAAGCCTGGGGGATGTGTGGTTCGCCGCACATGTGAGCTCGATGTGCTTCACGTTACTCGCACTGGCGGAGATCGCAGGAAAGCGTCGTGCGTGGCTGGTTGCATTGTGGGCGGCGTGCGCGTTCGAATCGCGGTTCTCGCTGGTCGTCGCGATTCCGGTCTATTGGTATCTGTGCGCGGGTTCGCCCGACCGCGCGCTTGGAGACGCCGCCAGTTGGC
>JBDTKL010000283.1:0-4358 GCA_039935355.1 Candidatus Tumulicola sp. | reverse complement strand
GATCGAAACGGACGGCCATGCGATCGATAGGATTGCCAGCAGCGTAACGAGCGCGCGGTTCATGGCGCTTGAACGATCGCCAGATACTGGCGGTCGAAGGCGGCCAGCAATCCCTCGGCGTTGGAATATGGACCCGGCATGTAGGCGCTCGAGCGCAACCCCTTTTGCGTGAGTTCGCTGACGTGCCAATCCTGGCGGTTCGTCAAATCCCAAAAATCGACCGCGTCGCGCGGGTCGAAGTGGCACGTGTCCATCGCCTGCGGATCGAACATCCACGCGCACGAAATGTGCGTCCGGTCGATTGCCAGCGGCCGCACGTAGTGCACCATCACGTAGTCCGGATGTAAGCTCAGCAACAGCGACGGAAAGATCGTGTAGTAATAGACGCGGTCGAGATCGTCGCCGGATACCGCTCCAACCGGGGCTCGATTCGTATGTCCCGTCGTCGTGAGGCTGGCGCCGCGCGCGCGCAACTCCGAGTACCCGCCGAGCACAAGCCCTTGGGTTAGATCGTTGCGGCCGCTGTCGGACGGCGATAGCTTATCGAGCTGCGGATGCACCAGCGGACAGTGGTAACACTCGGAATAGTTTTGAAAGACCAGCTTCCAATTGCAGTTGACCTCGTAATCGATCGTGCGCGCCGTACGCAGCGCTTGAATTTGCCAACGATCGAATCGTCCAGCGAGTCCGGCCAGCGCGAGATCGAAGGGCTCGGGATCGGGCGCGAGGTTGATGAACATGAAGCCCTGCCATACCTCGAGCGCGGCTTTACGTAGCGGATAATCGCGGCGATCGAATCCTTCGACGTCGGCCATGTTGCGAGCGGCCAGGAGCGAGCCGTCGAGTCCATAGGTCCACGCGTGGTACGGGCACTGAATCGAACCCAGGAATCGGCCCGACGCCGACTCGCACATGCGCGTGCCGCGGTGGCGGCAGACGTTATAGAGGGCATGCAGTTGGCCGTCTCGGTCGCGGGTGACGATCAGTTCGTCGTTGCCAACCGGAACCGTCACGAAATCGCCGGTTGCGGCGATGTGTTCGTCGCGGCCGACGCACAGCCACTGTCGTCCGAAAACGGTCCGCTTTTCGCGTTCGTAGACGTCCGGCGAAACGTACCACGACGCGTCCAAAGTCATCGCTCCGGCAACGTTGGCCGGCTTTGCAAACGTTTCCACGACAGCCTCCTCGCAGGGCGAACGGCGACGTTTGTCGAGGACTTCAGCTCGTTTGACGGAAGCCCCTCCGAAGCGTCGATTTGTTAAGCGATGCAGTTCGAAAACCGCTAAAACCTTCGGGAGGCGCGGAACTTGACCGAACGAGAGCGGACAGGGCCGCCGGCCGAACCGGGCTTGCAAACATCGCTTCCGCGACGTGCCTACGTCGAAGATGCGTACTTCGAGCGCGAGCGCCGCGCGATCTTTTGGACCGAGTGGTTCTGCATCGGCCGCGCGGATCGATTCGACCGCCCGGGCGCGTACGAAACGATCGACCTCGCCGGTGAAAGCGTCATCGTCATTCGTTCGGAGCGCGGTCTCTTCGCGCATCTCAATGTGTGCCGGCATCGCGGGAGCCGGCTCTTGTGCGACAGCGGAACGTTGCGCGGCGCCATTCGCTGTCCGTATCACGGCTGGGCCTACGATGCGGATGGGCGGCTCCTGTCCGCGCCGTTCCTCGAGATCGATGCGTTGCCGGATGAGGTTCGCCGCCTACACTCCGTCGCAATCGACTGTTGGGCCGGGTTCGCGTTCGTCAACCTCGGCGCCAACAGCGCGCGCCAGACGCTCCTCGAGCAGCTTTCCGGCGCGCCGCAGCGCGTCGCAAATTATCCATTGGACGCATTACGCGTGGCGCGTTCGTTTCGTTACACCGTCGACGCCAACTGGAAAGTATTGCTGGAAAACTACAACGAGTGTTACCACTGCGCGGGAGTGCACCCGGAGCTGTGCCGGATCGTTCCGGCGTTCAAACGGCGTGGTGGCAGCGGCCTCGATTGGGAGCGCGGTATCGAGCACCGCCCGGGCGCATGGACGTTTAGTGCGACCGGCATCAGCGACCGCCGTCCGTTCGACGGGCTCGACCAGGACGAGCGAGAGCGGCATAAGGGCGAACTCGTCTACCCGAACTTTATGTTGAGCCTATCGGCCGATCATGCAGCGGCCTTTACCTTGTGGCCGGTGTCGCCGAGTCGCACGGACATCGTGTGCGACATCTTGTTTCATCCAAGCGAAATGGCCCAGCCGGGATTCGATCCGGGCGATGCGGCCGATTTTTGGGATCTGGTCAACCGGCAAGATTGGGCGGTATGCGCGGGCGTGCAAGCCGGAATGCGGTCGCACGCCTTTCGCTACGGATACTACGCGCCAATGGAAGACTATAGTTTAGACATCCGGCGCTATATCGAGCATCGTCTCGGCAGCGACGCGGTCGACGTGGATGCGGAGACCGGCGCGTGACCAACGAGTTCGATGCCATCGTACTCGGGCTGGGCGGCATCGGGAGCGGCGCCGCGTACTGGCTCGCTAAATCGGGCGCGCGGGTCGCCGGATTCGAGCAGTTCGAGTTTGGGCATGCCCGGGGCGAATCGCACGATCATTCTCGCATAATTCGCTTGTCGTACGTTACGCCGGCCTACGTGCGCTTAGCAAAATTGGCGTATGCGGCGTGGGCAGAGGTCGAGCGGGACAGCGGTGAGGCAATCGTCTATCGCACCGGCGGCCTCGATATCGGACCTCGGAACGGTGCGATTCCGCTCGACGGCTATGCCGCGGCAATGCGATCCGAAGGCGTGCCGTACGAGCGAATAGACGCGGCGGAGATCCGGCGCCGCTGGCCGCAGTTTCGAATCGACGACGACATCGAGGCGCTCTTTCAAGCCGACGGTGGGATCGTGGCGGCGGAGCGTGCGACGGCGGCCCACCAGCGCATGGCGCTGGAATACGGAGCGCAACTCCACGAACGTACGCCGGTCGATGCGGTGGATTGCGGCGGCGGCGAAGTCGCGGTGCGCGCCGGCGGCATCGAATATCGCGCGGGGCGGCTGATCGTCGCTGCCGGGCCGTGGAGCGCGCCGTTGCTCGAGCAGCTGGGTTGCCGCGTTCCGCTGGACGTCACCAAAGAGCAGGCGATGTATTTTGCGGTGGAACGCCCGGATGCGTTTGCCATCGGGCGTTTTCCGATTTGGATTTGGATGGACGATCCATCGTTCTATGGATTCCCGGTCTTCGGCGAATCCGGAGCGATTAAGATCACCCAGGACGCAGGCGGGCGCTGCGTCGACCCCGACACGCGGACGTTCGACGAGGATCCCGCCATCACGGCGCGTGTCCGTGCGTTCGTCGATCGGCATCTGCCTGCTGCCGGCGCGACGCGCGTCATCAAGACGTGTCTATATACGTTGACGCCGGATCGCGACTTTATCATCGATCGCTTGCCGAACCATCCGCAGGTGAGCGTCGCAATCGGAGCCGGCCATGCATTCAAGTTTGCATCGGTCATCGGCCGCGTGTTGGCGCGCAGTGCGACGGAGTCGGTGTTGCCGGGCGGGCTCGACGATTTCTCGATCCGTCGTCCGATACTACAGCTCGACGACCCGCCAAAAACGTATATGGTATGATACGGCGGTGGAACCGCCCGTAAGACGACGTAGTGCCCAACCGGCGCAGAACCGGCGGTCCGGACCCATCGTCGCATCGATCGTCGTCTTGGCGTTGATCGCCGGGATCGCGGCCCTCGTAATTTCACGGCATTCTAACCAAGTCGGTGGCGTCGTTTCCGTCTACTACACGAAGATGGATGGAACGTCGATGGGCACGTTTACGGTTTCGCAACGCCCGGCGGCAAAGGGCGAGAGCGCGACCGAACATTTACACGACGTTGCACTGTACGCCGCGGTGTCGGCCCTGGCAGGCCCGCCGGGTGGAACCGAGGCGATACGTTTCCCGCCGGGAACGCGCGTGCAGGGCGTAACCGTCCAGGGTTCGACGGCTACCGTGGATTTGTCGCGCGAGATCACGCGCCAAGCCGGCGGAAGTTTCGGCGAAGACGGAGAGTTCAAAGCGCTCGTCTACACGTTGACGGGCGTACCCGGTATCGACGCCGTGAAGATAACGATCGACGGCGCGACCCTTCCAACACTACCAGGAGGTCATGTTGAGCTGGATCAGCCGCTGCACCGCTCCGATTGGTAAATTCGCCCTTCCGGCGTGCCTGCTGTTCGCCGCGGCGTTTGCCGCAACGCGAGCGGACGCTCCCGTGCGAGCGGTCTTCCAACATCAGACCCTGACGTTTACGCACGTGTCGAATGCCAATGGCTCGCTCGCCGTCGGCATCGACGATCCCGCGTTTCGCGCGCTGCTGCG
>JBDTKL010000282.1:0-3080 GCA_039935355.1 Candidatus Tumulicola sp. | reverse complement strand
ATGATGTCGATCCGCCACCGTAGCGTCGGCTACCCGATCTTCTCGCTCACCGACTTGGCCTGCATGAACAGCAACAGGTAATCCGGGCCGCCGGCTTTGGAATCCGTTCCCGACATGTTGAATCCGCCGAACGGATGAGCGCCGACCATCGCGCCGGTGCTCTTGCGATTGAAGTACAGATTTCCGACAAAGAACTCGTCGCGCGCCCTGGCGATCTTTGCCTCGTCGCTGGTGTACAGCGATCCGGTGAGGCCGAACTCGCTATCGTTGGCGATGCGCAGCGCATCGTCGAAGTTTTCGGCCTTGATGACCGCGAGAACCGGCCCGAAAATCTCTTCTTGAGCGATGGTACTGTCGGACGCGACGTCCGCGATGACCGTGGGCTCGAGGAAAAAGCCTTTGTCGCCGACTCTTCCGCCGCCGTTCAATAGGCGGCCTTCGCTCTTGCCCTTCTCGATGTACTCCGAGATCGTCTTGAGCGCGCCGGCGTTGATGACCGGACCCATGCCGACCGCCGGATTCTCCGGGTCGCCGACGGTGATCTTGGCTACGCGGGCCTTGAGCTTCTCGAGGAAGGCGTCGTAGATCGGCGCCTCGATCACAGCGCGCGAACACGCCGAACACTTCTGACCCTGGAATCCGAAGGCCGACGCGGCGACGCCCTCGACGGCGTCGTCGATGTTAGCATCGGCCGCGACGATGATGGCGTCCTTGCCACCCATCTCGGCGACCACTCGCTTGATCCACTTTTGGCCGGGCTGGGGCTTGGCCGCCAGCTCGTTGATATGAAGCCCGACTTCTTTCGAACCGGTGAACGAGATAAAACGAATGTCGGGGTTCGACACGATTGCATCGCCGATGACGCTGCCCGAACCCGGAACGAAGTTGACGACGCCCGGGGGCAGCCCGGCCTCGTGCAGCAGATCCACGAACCAGGCGGCCACGATGGCCGAGTCGCTCGACGGCTTGAGCACGACGGTATTGCCGGTGACGGCAGCGGCGACGGTCATGCCGGCCATGATGGCGGCCGCGAAGTTCCACGGGGGAATGACCGCACCGACGCCCAGCGGGATGTAAATCATCTCGTTGCGCTCGCCTTCGATCGGCACGATGTCGTGCACGCGGTCGTAGCGTAGCGCTTCGCGCGCGTAAAATTCGAGGAAATCGATCGCCTCGGCCACATCGCCGTCGGCTTCGGGCCAAGTCTTGCCGACTTCGAACACCAGGAGCGCATCGTACTCGAAGCGCCGCTGGCGCAGCAGCTCGGCCGCCTTCAAAATGATGTCGACCCGGTCGCGGACTGGAACGCGCTTCCACGTTTCGAAGGCGCCCTTGGCGGCCTCGATGGCTTCGACCGCCTGCTCTTTCGAAGCGGAACTCGTCTCGCCGACGACCTGCGAGGGATCCGCCGGGTTCACCGAGGCGATCCGTTTCTCGGTCTCGATCCGCTTGCCGTCGATGACGAGCGGGTAATGCCGGCCAAAGCGTTTTTTGACGGACGCCAGGGCGGCGGTCATCGCGGCGCGGTCGCCGTCGCCGGTGAAATTCTTTACGGCTTGGTTTTGGAAGGGCTCCAAGCGCTCGAGCGTTGCGGTCATGCTTTTATCCTACCAAAACACGCAAGCTCCGAATATGCCACTTATACGATAGCGGTCCGCCCTGGGGAGAGCGAGAATTACGCTACTATGACCTACGACATCGCGATCGTCGGCGGAGGCATCGTCGGCCTCGCGACCGGCCGTGAGCTTCTGCAGCGCCACCCCGGTCTCAAACTCCTGATTCGCGAGAAAGACGACATTCTCGCGAAGCAGCAGACCGGACACAACAGCGGCGTCATCCACTCCGGCATCTACTACAAGCCGGGTTCGCTCAAGGCCAAGCTGTGCGTCGAAGGTCGGAAAGCGCTCTGGGAATATTGCGCCGAGAAAAATATTCCGTACAAAAATGTCGGCAAGCTCATCGTAGCCACCGAAGAGCGCGAGCTGCCAAACCTCGATGACCTGTATCAGCGCGGCATCGCAAACGGCATCGACGGCCTCGAAGTGATCGACGCCGCCGGCATCGCCGAACGCGAACCACACTGCCGCGGTATCAAAGCGATTTTTTCGCCAGTGACCGGTATCATCGACTACGGCGTGGTCGCGCGTAGTTACGGCGACGACGTGCGCGCGATGGGCGGCACGATCGAAACCGGTTGCGAAGTGACCGGCATCGACCGCGTCGGCAGCAAGTCGATCGTCCATTCCAACAAGGGCGACATCGAAGCGACGCACGTGATTACGTGCGGGGGTTTACAATCCGATCGGTTGGCGCAGATGACGGGCGGCAAAGCGGATCCGAAGATCGTGCCGTTCCGCGGCGATTATCTCATTCTCAAACCCGAGAAACGGTATCTGGTCAAAGGCAATATTTATCCGGTACCGGATCCGGCGTTCCCGTTCTTGGGCGTGCACTTTACGCCGCGCATGAACGGCGACGTGTGGCTTGGGCCCAATGCGGTGTTGGCGTTCGCGCGCGAAGGTTACAAGTTCACGACGATCAATCCGCGCGATCTGGTCGAAACGCTCACCTATCCTGGATTCATCAAGCTTGCTGGAAAGTTTCTTTCGACGGGCTTGGGTGAAATGTACCGCGACGTTAATCGCGCCGCCTACGTCCAAGCATTGCAGCGCTACATTCCGGAATTAACGGTCGACGATACGCTTACCGGCCCGTCGGGCGTGCGCGCGCAAGCGATGACCGCCGACGGTTCGATGGTCGACGACTTCGTATTCGATGGCGACGCCGGCGTGGTACACGTGCGCAACGCACCGTCGCCGGCGGCAACGTCGTCGCTTGCGATCGGACGATTCATCGCCGACGACGCCGACCAGCGTTTCGAACTCAATCGCACCGCGACGGCCGTATCGTGATTGCGGCGCGACCGCGCACCTACGCTAGCGCCCACATCGGCGGCGTTTCGTTCGCCGCCTATCTCCTGGGCATGGGCTTGGCGGGTGCGCCACTCCTCGTAGCGCACGCGCTCCTCGCACTCCTTATCGTGATTGCCGCCGCGGCCGTCGTTTCGTTCCGCCCATCCA
>JBDTKL010000281.1:0-7182 GCA_039935355.1 Candidatus Tumulicola sp. | reverse complement strand
CGCCTTTCGTCAATACGTTTTTTGCCATGAGCGATCAGCCGTTTCCGGTCGCCCCCGAACACGTACTTTCCAAATATCCGAACATGAATCAGATTCCGTTCGATTCGGCCCCGACCGTCAGCGACGGACCTTTCAAATTCGTCGAGTGGTCGCACGGCGATCGTATCGAGCTGGCGCGGAACGACTCGTTCTTTATGGGACCTCCCAAGCTCGACAAGATCGACATCAAAATCGTGCCCGACGAGAACACCAGCGTTAATTTGCTCCGCACGCACTCGGTCGACTACATGTTCCAAGCCTCGCCGAACACGTATCCGGCACTGCAAACGTTGAGTGACGTCAAACTCGATTTCGTCGACGTCAACGGCTACGAGTCGGTACAGCTCAACGTGCAGAGCCCGCAGCTCAAGGATCCGCGCATTCGCGAGGCCATCGCGCTATCGCTCGACAAGCCGCAACTGGTCGCGACGCTCGCGCACGGCGTGATGAAAACGGCAACCGAAGACATTCCCGACTGGATGTGGGCGTTCAATCCGAGCGTCCATTCGTATCCGCACGATCCGGTTCGCGCGCGTTTCTTGCTGCGCGAAGCCGGCTGGAGTCGGGGCGCCGACGGCATCATGCAAAAGAACGGCATTCCGATGGATCTGGTGATCGTCACCAACAACTCCAACGCGACGCGTCGCGAGGGTAGCCTTCAGGTGCAAGCGATGCTCAAGCAATCCGGAATCGGCAGCACCATCAAGAGCTATGCCGGAGACGTGCTGTTCGCACCGGCCGGCATGGGCGGAATCCTGCAGCTCGGTAAGTTCGATCTGTCCATCGCCGGCTGGTATGCGGGAATCGACCCCGACAACAGCTCGCAGTATATGTGCGAAAACATTCCGCCGGGCGGCTACAATTACTCGCGCTACTGCAATCCCGATATGCAAGCGGCACAGACTGCCGCCCTAACGCATTACGATCGCGCCTCGCGGCGCGCGGCCTACTTCCGCATCCAGGAGCTGCTGGCGCGTGATAACCCGCAAATCTTCTTCTGGTGGACCCGCCAAGTCGAGCCGATCAACGTCGACTTCAAGGAATTCGATCCGAACCCGGTTGTCGAATCGTGGAACGCGTGGCAATGGAGCATCTAGGACCGCGCGAGCGCACGTCGGTCACCCATCCCGAATTGGTCTGGCTTCGTAAGACGATCGTCGAACGAGCCCTGACCCGCGGCGACTATCTGTTATCGGGCGGCGTCCGCAGCGACTATTATATCGACAAATTTAGCCTGTTTTCAGAACCGCACGTGCTGCGGCGGATCGCGCGTCTGTTCACGCCCATCGTCAGCGAAATCAATCCCGACATCATCGGCGGAACGGAGTTAGGCGGCGTCGTGATCGCTACCGCGGTTTCGTCGTTATGCAACATTCCGATGATCGCCGTTCGCAAACAACCCAAAGGGTACGGTGCGTTCGCCGACGAGTACGTCGAAGGCCCGTATTCTTCCGGGCAGCACGTGCTGTTACTCGAGGACGTGGTGACCAACGGGCGCGAGGTATTGACCGCGGCGCGCCGTCTCGAGGAGCTCGGCTTGCGAGTGACGCCATACGCGGTCATCAGCCGCGGCCTGGCGCCGGTGAACGCGCTGATTGCGTTTTCGCTGCCCCGCAGCGACGCAAAAACCGAGAACTAAAGAAGGCACGCGCCTCCGAGCGCAACCTCGAAGCCGTCATCGACGATGGTTACGGGACCGTCGAAGGCGCCTATCGCGTGCGCTCTCAACTGCTCCGCCGCGCATTCGGCCGGGTAGTGCGTCAGGGCCAACGCCCGCACGCCCGCCGCGGTAGCGATCTCACCCGCTTCACGAGCGCAAAGATGTCCGCGCGGCGCGTCCTCGACACCGGTTCCGAGCGCCGCCTCGCATAAAAGAAGATCGACGTCGCGCGCTAGATCCACCAGTTCGTCGCACGGGGCGCTGTCGCCGGAATACGTCAGCGTCGCACCGCCCGATTCCGCGCGGACGGCGAACGCATCGATATAATGACGAACTCGCGCAAATCGCAAGCCGATCTCCCCCACCGTAAGCGACGTCGATTGGTCGTATTCGCGAATGTCGAACCCCGCCAAGAAGTCGCTGCCCCCCTCGCGTGCGAAGGCCGCGCAAACGCGCTGCAAAACGTCGCTTCCGCCGGGCGGCAGCCAGAGTGGGAGCGGGGCCGATCGCAGCGACGGGCCATATGTCAATCCGTAGCGCAACGGAATAATGTCGAGGAAATGGTCGGCGTGCATGTGCGTGATGATTACCGCGTCGAGCGCCGCATAATCCATCGCCGTTCGCAAGGCCGAAACCGCACCGCTACCGGCGTCCAATACGATCGACGTTGCGGCGGATCGCAGCAGATACGAGCTGCACGCGCGTCCCGGGCGCGGAACCGACGGACTCGACCCGAGAACGCGAAGCCGCAGTCCGCCCGTCACGCTAGCGACGCGAGCACCGCCTGCACGTGACCGTCGACTTTCACATTCGGCCAAACTTTGACGATTGCGCCGCCGGCATCGATTACGAAGGTCGAGCGTGCCACACCCATGCGCTTAATGCCGTACATCGTCTTCTCGACGATAACGCCGAACGCGTCGCACAACCGGGAATCGGTGTCGGCGATCAACGGATACGGAATGCCGTACTTCGTTTTGAACCGCTGGTGCGACGCGACCGAATCGCGGCTGACGCCGACGATCGTCGCGCCGCGTCGTACGAACTCGTCGAACGCGTCGCGAAACTGTGTCGCTTCGCTGGTGCAGCCCGGCGTGTCGTCCTTGGGATAGAAATACAACACCAGCGTACCCGCGGCCAACTCGGTCGTCGACAGATGCCGGCCCGTGTCATCGACGACGTCGAGCTTCGGCAAACGGTTTCCAGCTTGCAGCATACTTGAGAAACTCTACCTTCCTTCGATTGGCGAAACCGGCTGTGCGAACTGCTCGAGCGGAACGAGAAATAGCAGCCGGTCGCCGGGCTCGACTTGGTCGCGAAATCCGCGAATCGCAATCGCTTCTCCGGATGCGTCGGCCTTCCGCCGCCACACGTACAGCGGAACCCAGCGAACGCGGTAGCCGGGCCGTTCGGGCGGCGCGGGCGGTGGAACGTTGTTCGCGTCTTGTACCCGCTCGGCCAGTTGAAACGACGCGGGGCCGTTCGGCCCGTCGAGATCGAATCGCCCGCGCGTGCTTTCGAAGCGCGCCAATCCGGCGATCGTCGCCGCCGTCAGTTCCGTGGTCGAAAACGATGCGATACCGAAATGCCGGTCGATCGAACGCCCGAACGCAAGATCGTCGATGCGCAGCACGATGCCGAGGTCGTCGTCGCCCGGCGCACGCTGTCGCGAACGCGCGCCCAAAGCCGCTTCCAAATTCGCCGTATCGCTGTTCGTGACGCCGACCAGTCCGAGCGCACGCTCGGGCGAACACAGCGCGATCGTTTCGTCGTTGGTCGCGTCGCCCGTGAGCAGATCGATCTTGCGATCGCGCGCCATCTCGATGAGGACGCTATCGGGCGACCTCTCTACCACCACCACGCGTTCGCCCAACCTGCGCAGATACTCGATCACCAACGTGCCGACGTTGCCCGCGCCGCACACGATCACGTGGCCGGTGCGGTGAATGCGGCGCAAGCCTTGCGTACGCCGTTCCGATGCGGCATTCAGACCCGACGTCACCGAAGCGGTAAAGATCGCCACCAGCACGAGTCCCACCAATGTGACGCTTACCGCTGCGGCCATCTCACCAATCTGCCATAGCGCCACGTTGCCCGGCGCGCTGCAGTCGCTGCACAGGTTGACGTCGGGGGACCCTTCCATCATCGTCAGCACGTAATACGCAACGCCCCACACGTTCCAGTGCGTCGCAGCGGCAAAGATGAACACGAATATCGCGAACGCGGCGAGCGCCATCACTGCCGCGGTGCGCAACACCGGTTCCACGCGCCGTATCGACGTCGCGGCCTCGCGAAGACGGGAAGTGAAGCGGCGGCCGGCGGCCCCGGCGCGCACCGTGCGTTTACGTTTGGCATAGCGCACCGGTCCGAAGATCGTCAGCCGGGCGCCGGCCGTTAACGGACGCTCTAGGAGCGCGGCGTCGTCGTCGGAATCCGCACCACGACACGCATACGGTGGGCGTCCGTCGATCGAAATCACGCGCGACCGCAGATGGCTTTCGGCCTGCGCGACGGTCATGCCGTCGACGCCGACATCGCCGGCCGTCCGCGTCGAGAATGCGAAGAGATCGTATTCTTCGCCCGTGCCCGCGGCGTTGGATTCCAGCGTCGGAAAGCGGAGCGCGTAAAAACACGATGGTTCGACGGCCGCCGCCGCGTAGGTGGCCGCCGCATGCGCCGCCGGCGAGATCACCGTGCAGTTGAATTTTAACCCGTCCTGGATTTTGCGGCCGAGCACGGGGTTGAACTGGCGGACCGTGATTCGGACCCGGTCGTCGATATCGCGCGCCAGCAGCGAAACGCGCAAATTTAGCCGGTCGTCGTCGGAAACGGCAACCAGCGCGCACTGCGGAGCGCCCGCTTCGGCGCCCGGCGCGCGCAGCCCGGCGCGTTCGAGCGTGGCCGCATCCAGCGGATCGGCGTCGATGCGCGAAAACGCGCCATCACCGAAACGCCCGAGCAATGCGTCACCGTGGCGTTGTAAAAACGCTTCCTCACTAGGATCGGCGGCCTTCCACACCAGCGTTACGGCGTGACCCGCAGTCTTCAATATCTCGCTGCAGATCTCGAACGCGAGGTAGTCACCGCCCACGACGATAATTAACGCCCGGGACGCCATTTATGGATACTTCGCCGCACGACCGCTCCATCCGGCCGCCTCATCCGCTGGCCGTCGAGCTCGCCGGACGCCTGCGTGGCGTTCCGCACGCGCGCGTTCTCGATTATTGCACTGGAAGCGGACGCAACGCGAGATGGCTGGAGCGTGCGGGGTTCTCCGTCGCGATCGTGTCCGACGACGAAGCACCGGTCTTCGACCGAACGGATCCGCACCCGTCATTCGACGGCATCGTCGCCTCACACGGTCTGCTGCACGGCATCGCGACCGCAACACCCGGACGCGTCGAGCGCTTAGCACGAAGATTGCGGCCCGGCGGATGGATGTGCGCGACGTTCGGCTCGACTTCCGACAGGCGTTTTGGTATGGGAGAGCGTCTCGACGATGCGACGTTCGCGCCGTGCGATGGAGACGAAATCGGCGTCGCGCACGCCTACTTCGAGGAACCTGTCTTACGCACGATGCTCGACGCATATTTCGACATCGCCGTGCTGGATCGGCACGACGCAGCGCAAACCGCCGCACGATGGGCGCACTCGCAGCCACTCATCGGCGCGGTGCATTGGTTCTTTGTGGGAAGCGTGCGTGAGCGGGAGCGCTAGTAGCGCGCGATCGACGGATCGACGCGTTGCGCGTACGATTCGATACCACCGGTGAGATTGTAGACGTCGGGCCGTCCGATACCGGTAAGATACTCCGCGACCATAGTCGAGCGCGTTCCGTGATGGCACATTACAACGATCGGAACGCCGGACGGCAATTCGTCGATGCGTTCGATCAGTTGTCCCATCGGGATCCAGGTGGCGCCATCGAGCGACGCTGCTTTCAGTTCGCTCGCTTCGCGCACATCCAGCAGTACGTGCGGGTTGCGCTGCTCGCGCCACTTACCGAACGTCGCGACGTCGAGTTCGCGCATTTCGTTCACGCTAGCGCTCCGGCGTGGAGATGAGGTGCTGCAGCGGGCTGGACGCATTGGCGTACAACCGCTTCGCCATCCGTCCGGCCAGAAACGCCTCGCGTCCGGCTTTCACGGCATACTGCATCGCGCGCGCCATTCGCACCGGATCGCGCGCGGCCGCGATTCCGGTGTTCATTAACAGCCCGTCCACGCCCAACTCCATTGCGATTGCAGCGTCCGACGCCGTGCCGACGCCGGCATCGACGATCACCGGAACCTTGGCGCGCTCTTTGATGATCGCGATCGAATACGGATTGCACACGCCCAAACCGCTTCCGATCGGCGCGGCCAACGGCATAACGGCCACGCATCCGGCGTCTTCCAAGCGGCTACATGCGACCGGATCGTCGCCGATATACGGTAGTACCGTAAATCCGTCCGCCACCAATCGTCGTGCCGCAGCGATCGTTTCGGTCGCGTCGGGATGCAGCGTTTGCGGGTCGCCGATCACTTCGAGCTTGATCAAATCGGTTTCCAGCAGTTCGCGCGCGAGCTGCGCGGTCAGCACCGCTTCGTCGGCGGTGTAGCAGCCGGCCGTATTCGGCAAGATCGTCATGCGCGAACGATCGATGTAGTCGAGCATCGACTTGCCGCTCGCGTCATCTAAATTGATCCGGCGAATCGCGACGGTCACCATCTCGGCGCCGCTGGCTTCGTGCGCGGCTTGCATGGCCGCCATCGACGGATATTTTCCGGTACCGACGATCAGCCGCGATTCCAATCGATACGATCCGAGTACCAGCGTGTCGCTCACGTTAACCGCCCGCCACCGCTTTGATGATTTCGATGCGATCCCCGTCGGCCAATTGGTGCGACGCATAATCGCCGCGCCGCACGACGGAGTCGTTCTTTGCGACGGCGATTCCAGCCGAAGGCGTTCCCAACGCATCCAGGAGCGAGGCGAGCGTCGATCCCGCCGGCAGGTCGCGCGGTTCCCCGTTAATCGTGGCTTTCACGCATCACCGGTTCGCGCCGGCGGCGTGCGATTCCATCCGGTCGACCGGCTCCCGAAGCGGTGAGAACGCCGGCAGCACATCCGATCGGCCTTCGATCGCGTCGGCGATTGCCGTTGCGGTCAAGGGAGCCAGCAGAATCCCATTGCGATAGTGACCCGCCGCCGTAAACAAACCGTCGAGCGCGGTGCGGCCGACGTAGGGTAGGCCATCCGGTGTTGCCGGACGCAAACCGGCCCATTGCTCGCTGACGGTGAAGTTCGTTAGCGACGGCGCGGCGCGAAGCGCGGCTTGCAGCAACTGCGCGAGGCCGCCGGCGGTCACCCGCTCGTCGAATCCGCGCTCTTCCACGGTCGCTCCGACCAGCAAACGTCCGTCGTCGCGCGGCACGAGATACGCTTGCGGCGTCCAAACCGGCCGTCGAACGAAACCGTGCGGAACTTCGATCGCCAGCATC
>JBDTKL010000280.1:0-4897 GCA_039935355.1 Candidatus Tumulicola sp. | reverse complement strand
AGCCGAACGAACCGCGCGGTACGATGATCGGGCACCCAGGGGGCCGGCCCTGGCTCGGCGGCAAGGCGCACTCCGTGTCGAATTCGCTCTGCAACTCTACCGCGCTGGTCGGCGAGAACTGGTTGCCGAGCCCGGCCGAGATGGCGATCTGCGGAAAGAGTTCGACGTTCCAACTGCGACGCGTGGCGCGCGCGGCAACCACCGCTTGATGCGCGGCGCCGACGTCCGGGCGGCTGTTTTCGGCAACGCCCACCAGCGTCTCGACGGTTCCGTGCGGAATGGGTGGCTGCGGAATACGAATCGGCGCCGCGAACGCCGTTAGGATGGGAGCGCCGATTTGTTGGGCCAGCGTTTGGCTGGCGTCTTCGACCGAAGCGCGATCGGCGATCAAGGTCGATTCACTTTTGGCCGCCGACGTTTTGGCCTGCAGCACGTCGACGCCCGCCGCGACCCCGGCGTGTTCTTTGATCTGCGCTTGATTGACGAGTTCATTTTGATACTTCAGCGTAAATTCGTCGACCGCGACGAGTCCGCGCCGCTCCACGATCGCATAAAAACTGTTGGTGACGCTGCTGGCGATTTGGTTTTCGGTGTTGACCAGCGTTTTGGCGGCCTGCTCTTCCTGAGCTTTCGCGGCGGAAACCAGCAAGAACGAATAGCCGCCGGTCGTGAGATTCCAATTCGAGATTCCGACTTGAGCGGTGTTCTGGCTCACGACGTTTTGTTGTTCGGCACCGATCACGGCGAAGCTGCCTTGATAGTTTGCGCTCTTGGACAAGATGCTCTGCAACGACGCATCGACCAACGGGTAGGCCACCCCGCGTTGCAACGCCAACTGATGCTGCGCCTGCGTGAGCGCCGCTCGTTGCGACGCGACCGTCGAACTGTGATTGAGCGCGTACGCGACCGCGTCCGGCAGCGTCATGGTAGAAGTCTGCACGGCAGCCTGCGCGTTTGCCGCGAGCGCCAGCGACGCCGCGAGCGTCGCAATCCCGAGAAGAAGCGGTTTTCTCAACGCGCTAATAAGGCGACGAGACCGGCGTTAATCAGCAACCAAATCAAGCCTGTCAGCCACGCCCACAACCTTGAAACGCCGGCGACGATCGCCATGGCGGCAATGATCAGACCCGTGCCCCACAGTGTAAACGGATTGAAGAACGTTAGGAAGGTGTGCAGTTTGAGCGATGACATGGGAACGAGATAGCCGAGCGACGGCATGACGGTCTGCAACTCGACGGCCGAGTTGAACGACTGCGAGCCGCGAACCAAGACGATGATAGCGACGACCACGCCGTTGAGGGCGATCAGCGGAATCCCGATGTTGACGGCGACCGCCCATAGGCGACGGAACGGTGCTGTGCCGCGACCGGCCATATTGCAAATCGTCATGATCAGCGCTTGCAAGAACACGCCGAACAGCACGATGATCGGCGTGATAACCCAGGAGAAGCCGACGATCTTGAGCGTAAGGTCAAGTTTCGCTTGTTGCTGCGCTATAGGCTCGGCCGCGATCGACGGGGTTTTTGCTACAACGTTGGGCCAATCCACTTGCGTCGCGTGCACCAATGCCGGAGCCATCGCCCAGCTTGCCAGTGCGTAGACGACCATTACGATCAGTATCGCCCATCCCCAAGTCGCGTGGACGCGAAGCCGCTCCAGCGCGTCCCGCGGCGCAACGACGATGTCGAGCGCCGTTTTTAACCCATCGGCATTCGATGTTGGACCGCTCTCAATTGCCACCCGTATACCTCGCTATAAGACGGATACGAACGCCGATAGGTACCCGGCGTCGCCTTGCATTGTTTCGCACTGTCCGAGTCGGAGCCTGGAGGGACTAGTTCGGCCGGAAGCCGGCGCAAAATCGCCGCCCGGACGCATTCGAGACGTTCGGCCCGCAATTCGAGCAATCGCATTTGAATTAACAGACGAGCGTTGCGGAGCGCGCGCCGCGATAACAACTCGCTGGGAGCGACGACGTGCGGGGTGGCACTTGGTGCAGGGGATACCTTTTCGCGGGGTAGTGAGGCCGGAGCGGTGAACAGCACCATCATAACAATCATAACGATATTCATAGAACCTCCGGGCGGGCAGGGTAATTCGCCATTCACGCCCCGGACGGTCAGGAGCAAGACCAGATATTGAACTCTGACGTATTGAGCGTACCAGCGCCCCCCGACGCGCCGTACACGCGGGTTGTCCCGTTGGGCGGCTGCGGCGAGATCGGCCGCAACATGACGGTCATCGAAACCAACGACGACATGGTGGTCGTCGACTGCGGCCTGATGTTCCCCGACGACGAAATGCTCGGGGTCGACATCGTGATCAACGACTTCACCTACGTTCGCGAACGGCAACACAAGCTGCGCGCGGTGCTGGTGACGCACGGCCACGAAGACCACATCGGCGGCATTCCATATTTCTTGCGCGAATTTCCCGAGACGCCGATCGTCGGTACGGCGCTGTCTTTGGCACTGGTGCGCGCGAAATCGCGCGAGCAGCGGCCGGGCGACGTCGACTACGTCCAAGTGAAGCCGGGCGACCGGGTGCGGCACGGTTCGATCGAGACCGAGTTCGTACACATCAATCACTCGGTGGCCGGAGCGTGCTCCTTGGCCATCCGCACGCCGGTGGGAACGATCTTTCACACCGGCGATTTCAAGTTCGATCAAACGCCCATCGATGGCAAACCGGCGGATTTCGCGCGCATCGCGCGGATCGGCGACGAGGGCGTGCTGTGCATGCTTTCGGATTCGACCAATGCCGAGCGTCCCGGACACACGTTGTCGGAACGCATCGTCGGAGAAGCGTTCACCAGCATCTTTTCGCGCGCCAAAGGGCGGATTTTGATCGCGTCCTTCGCGTCGAACGTACCGCGCATTCAACAAGCGGTCGATCATGCCGTGCGGTTCGGCCGCAAGGTCGCGTTCTTGGGCCGCTCGATGCAGAACGTCGTGCATTTTGCCGGAGAACTCGGACATCTCAAGATTCCGGCCGGCACGGTCGTTAAGATTGAAGAAGTCGGCGGCCTGCCGCCCGAGCGCGTACTCGTCGTGACGACGGGCTCGCAAGGCGAGCCGATGAGCGGTCTATCGCGTATGTCGGTGCGCGACCATCCGAAGTTTGCGATCGTCGCCGGCGATACGGTCGTCATTAGCGCGACGCCGATTCCCGGAAACGAGCAAGGCGTCTACCGCACGATTAACAATCTCACGAAGCTCGGGGCGATCGTCATTCACGGCACCGACGGCCGTTCGCACGTATCCGGACACGGATCGCAAGAAGAGCTGTTGCTGATGCTCAACCTCGTGCGCCCGGAATTTTTCATTCCAGTGCACGGCGAGTATCGCATGCTGGTGGCGCACGGACGGCTCGCCGCCGAGACGGGCGTCGATCCGGCCAACGTGTACGTCAGCGAAAACGGCGACGTGTTGGAGTTCACCGGCGAGTACGCCGACAAGATCGGCAGAACGTACGGCGGGCACGTCTTCGTCGACGGCTCCGGCGTGGGCGATATCGGACAAGCCGTGCTGCGCGACCGTAAGGCGCTGTCGAACGACGGCATCATGGTGGTCGTCCTCGCGATCGATTCCGAGGAAGCGCGAATTTCGGCCGGCCCCGACATCATTTCGAAGGGCGTGTTCTATCTGCCCGAAGCGGGCGGCGTGATCGAACAGTTACGCGACGAGCTGATGGCTACGTTGGCGCAGCTTTCGGTCGAAGGAATGCGCGACACCAACACGGTGCGCGAGCACGTTCGCGCGAGCCTGGCCAAAGCGGTGTTCGCGCGAACGAAGCGACGCCCGGTTGTGATTCCGGTCGTGCTCGAAGTCTAAAGAAAGCGAAACTTCGCTAGAGCGTCGACCAGACGTCGAGCTTGCGGCGCACGCCTTCGATCACCGCGTCGGTGTATTCGGTGGTGGTGGCGTGGCCGCCGAGGTCGGCGGTGGCGACGCCGGCGTGCAGCGTTTCCAACGAAGACTCATAGATCGCGCGCGACGCGTCGGCGGCGCGACGGCCCTCGACGTACGAAAGCACCGCGGCTCCAGCCAAAATCATCGCGAGCGGGTTTGCGACGTTCTTTCCTTGTAGGCGAGGCGCGGTGCCGTGCGGCGCTTCGGCCATCACGACGCTCGGAGCGGAGCCCGCAGCGTGATTCGTATCGTCAAATGCCAGCAGGAGCGATTCCGCACCGGCCAGCGAGCCGAACAACTGCATCACCATGTCCGATAAGCAATCGCCGTCGCGATTGAGCGACGGAATCACGAGCGGCTGGTCGCCGGAACTGGACAGCAGAAGCGCATAGGTCGCGTCGATCAGTTGCGGGTCGTACGGAACGTTCGGATGGCGCTCGTGCGCCGCGTCCATCTCTTCTTTGAGCATGCCTTCGTAGACCGGACTCACGGTGTACTTGGGGCCGCCGAAGACCACGCCGCCGACTTTTTTGGCATGGGTAAACGCATATTCGGAGACGTGACGGCAAACCGAGCGCGAGATCGTTTCGGTGCGACAGGCAATTTCGTCGCCGTCCCGCGACTCGCGCCACTCCTTGGCGCCGTAGGCGTCGCCGACGGCCATGCGCACGATCGAAATCGGAGCGTGAATGCCGGCCACGGGACGTACGCGCGGCAATCGCCGTCCGGTTCGCACGATTACTTTGCCGTCGACCCGTTCGCGCAGAATGCGATTCGGGGAGCCTACATCGCCCGTTTGTTCGGGTGTAATCGTCGCCGCTTTCAAACCCAGCCGTGCGCGTCGCATCGCGTCGGCAGCTTCGTGAACGATTTCGTTGCCGGACGAACGCCGGCGCTCCAGCGATAAGTCGTAGCGTTCGAATTGCAGCTCGAGCCCGATGACCGATGGATCGAGCACGCGAAGCGCTTCGAGCAGCAGCTCTTGG
>JBDTKL010000279.1:0-2690 GCA_039935355.1 Candidatus Tumulicola sp. | reverse complement strand
CCCCATGCAAGTGGTTGACCGCGTCGATCGTATCAATGGTCTGCTGGATGTCGCCTCCGGCATCGTGCGCTGCGGCGATCGACCACAACGTGTCGCCGGGATGCACCGTAACGTTGGCATACCGCTCGGCGCCGGCGGCATAGAGCCGCATGCTCGAGAGCGTCGGCAGCGCTACGATTAGACTGAGAGCAGCCAGCGCGATCGCCGGCATGAGCGTGAACCGTTTGCGCCTTACCACTTTTTGTTTCTCCCCTGCGAGCGTACGATTAAACCCGGTTTTCGGTCGGAAATCCCATATTTAGGGCCAAACGTCTGTTCGTCCACTACATTTTAGCACGAAGCTGCCAAGCGATGTCAAGATTTATCGAACGTATGTTTGCCAAGAAATTGAGAATATGGTACGGTGATACCGTTTTGAGGTGCCATATGGGTGGCATTGTCGCGCCTCGGATGGGAGAGAATTATGGCTGGATCGACCGGCGAACGGCCTGCGACCGAAAAGCAGACGCAGGTTCTGGCGGCGATCGACGCCTTCAGGGCCGAGCACGGCTACCCGCCATCGGTTCGTGAGATCGGCGAGCGGGTCGGCCTTTCGTCCACCTCCACGATCCACGCCCATTTAAAAGCGCTCGAACGGCGCGGGTTGATCACGCGCGATCCGACCAAGCCTCGCGCGATGCGCTCGAGCAGCATGGATCAGCAGCCGATCCGCGACTCCGTTCTGCTCCCGATCGTCGGCAAGGTCGCCGCCGGCGTTCCGATCACCGCGGCCGAGAATATCGAGGGCGATTTTTTACTCTCGGCCGATTTCGTGCCCCGCGCGTCGGACGCGTTCATGCTGCGCGTTCAGGGCGATTCGATGATCGACGCGGCGATCTTGGACGGCGACCTCTTGGTCATCCGGCCCCGCAAGACGGCCGAAAACGGCGAAATCGTGGTCGCGATGCTCGATGGCGAAGCGACCGTCAAACGCTACTACCGGGAAGCAGGTCGCGTGCGGTTGCAGCCGGAGAATCCGACCATGGCGCCAATCTACGCGAGCGATGTCGAGATCCTCGGCCGAGTCGAGGCCGTCGTCCGGCGCTTATAGCGCCGCACTCTTTGCCTGGTTCGAGCGGCGTGCGGTTCCCGTCATGCGCCGCCTCGGAGACTGGCCCTTCGTCGTCGCCGTGCGCGAGGCACTCCCCTGGAGTATCGGCGGTCTAGCCGTCGCCTTCGTCGCGGTGCTGTTCGTGCAGCCGGCGGCCCTCGGTCATAGTTCGTCTCTTGGATTGCGCATCGCCGGCGCGTTGCTGCCGGCCTTCGGCGTCATGGCGGCCGTTCTGGCCGTCGCATTGCCGTTGCGATTTGCCCACTGCGCGCGCTACGCGCCCGTCCCAATGGTCGCCGGCAGCGCGCTCGCTTTTTTGGCTGCGTTGCCGCATCGCGGTGCCCCGGACGCCGTTGCCTACCTGCGCACGGTCGGACCTTCGGGGTTGTTCTTGGCTATGCTCGCATGCGGACTGACGGCCTTTTTCGCGTGGCTGCTTCGGTCGCGCGAATCGGTCGCGCGCCAATGGCTCGCTGCGGCTGCGGCAATCGCGTTTTTCGTGGGACTCGCGCTGCTCGGGGTCGTTCCGTCGGCCCTGATCGCCGCGGCGATGCACCCGATCGCGCGCATGGGCGATTCGTATCTCGCGCTGGTCGTCATCGTGCTCGCCCAATCGTTGTTGTGGTCGGCCGGCGTCCACGGACCGGCATTGCTGGCGACGATCGTCACGCCGGTCTATCTGACGATGCAGATGCAAAACACGCACGCCTATTCCTCGCACTCGCCGTTGCCGTTCATCGTGGTCACGTCGTTGTTTCTGTTCGTCTTTCCGGGAGGATCGGGGTCGACGCTGCCGTTGGCTGCGATGCTGTCGTTTTCGCGCGTCAAACATTTACGGAGGATCGGCCGCCTGACGATTCTCCCGGCGCTGTGTAACATCAACGATCCGCTGATCTTCGGCTTGCCGATCGTCTTCAATCCATATCTCATCGTGCCGTTTATCGTCGCGCCGCTGATCTTGGCGACGTTGACGTACGTGGCGGTGGCCTTCGGCTTCGTCGCGCGCTCGGCGTTTTACGTGCCGTCGTCGATTCCGTCGTTCGTTTCTGTCTATCTGGCAACGCAAGACGTACGATCCGTTGCGTTGGTAGGTATCAACGTTGCCGTTGCGACGATCGTGTATTACCCGTTCGTCCGCGCGTACGAACGCCATCTCGAAAGCGCTCCAAGCGTATGAGCCTGCACCGTATGTGCGAACGCTTGTCGCTGCCGCCGGCGCTTCGCGCGGCTGCCGAACGCGCGCACGAACGGACGCGCGATATCGCGTACGCCGCGCAGCGCGAGGTTGCGCTCAACGTGCTCGATGCCTTTCTCGCGCAAGGCATTGCGGAGAGCGATCTCACCGGAACCTTCGGATACGGATACGACGACGCGGCACGCGCGACGTACGAGGCGCTCCTCGCCCGCATTTTCGGCACCGAGCGCGTCCTGGCGCGTCTTTCGATCGTGAGCGGTACGCACGCCATCGTCGCCGCGTTAGCTGCGTGCGCGCCCTCGGGCGGCGGCATTCTGGCCGCAACCGGACGTCCGTACGACACGTTGCGCAACGCGATCGCCGACGATCCGCGCTCCCTGGTCGCGCGCGGCCGGCGCTATCGCG
>JBDTKL010000278.1:0-4652 GCA_039935355.1 Candidatus Tumulicola sp. | reverse complement strand
CCGCCTTCTCGATTCCACGGGCACTGCAGCGTGCGGACGTGGCTCTGAACGACGTGGCCGTTATCGAAATCAACGAAGCGTTCGCGCCGCAAGTGTTGGCGTGTCTACGCGAAATGGGCATTCCGGGCGACGCGCGTTTGAATCCCCACGGTGGCGCGATCTCGCTCGGACATCCTTTGGGAGCGTCTGGGGCGCGCATCGCGTTGACGACGCTGCACGAACTGCGCCGCCGCGGCGGCGGTTACGGCGTTGCGTCGGCATGTATCGGCGGCGGACAAGGGATAGCAGCGGTCTTCGAGGTGGCGTGAAGCGCGCGTGGGACGTCCTCGCCATGTTGGCGATCGGATTCGTCCTGTGGAAGCTTTTCATCGCTCCGCGCTCGTTTAGCGCGCCGGGCTCCGACCCGGCGCCGCACGCCGTCTTCAGCCGTCTTAACGGCGGCACGTTTCAGATAACGTCGCAGCGCGGACGCGTGCTCTTTCTCGACTTTTTTGCAACGTGGTGCGGACCGTGCCGCGTCGAGTTGCCGTTGGTACGGGCCTGGGCAAAAGCTAACCCGGGGGTCACAGTCGTTCCGGTCGATGTCGGCGAGCCGCGAAGCGTCGCACTGGACTTCGCGCAGCGCAACGGGTTATCGAATGTTGCGCTCGACCCGCACGCCGACGCACGCGGCATCTTTGCGGTTCAAGGTTTTCCGACCGTGGTCGTGGTGGATCCCGCGGGCGATATTCGCGCGAGGTGGGAGGGACTGAATCCGGCGATCGGTCTCGCGATGACCAACGCCGTCAAACAGTTAGGGCCGCGTTAGCGCCCCTTCCACTGCGGTTTGCGCTTTGCAAGAAACGCACCGGTGCCTTCGGCGATGTCTTCGGTATTGACGAGCAATCCGAACTCCAGCGCTTCCAACTCTAACGCATCGTCGATGGAAAGGTGCGCGCCGGCGTTGATCGCTCGCTTACACGCCGCGATCGCCAAGGGCGCCTTGGATGCGATCGCAGTAGCGACGCGCCGCGCTTCATTGGCCAGGGCGTCCGGCTCGACGACCCGCTGTACCAACCCGATGCGCAGCGCTTCGGCAGCATCGATCGTTTCGCCGGTGAGGCATAGGTACATCGCCATGCCCTTACCGACGAGACGCGTGGTGCGTTGCGATCCGCCGTAGCCGGGAATCAGACCGAGATTCACTTCTGGTTGGCCGAATTTTGCGTTTGACGATGCGAGCATGATGTCGCAAGCCATCGCCAACTCACATCCGCCGCCGAGCGCGTAACCGTTGACGGCCGCGATGACCGGAGTGCGCATTCGCTCTATGGCGCGCGTGAGCGCTTGTCCTTTGCGCGCCTGACCGGTGCCTTCACCGGCATTCGCCAACGCGTTGAGCTCGCCGATATCTGCGCCCGCGGCAAACGCTTTCCCGTCGCCGCCGGTGAGCACGATCGCGCGGATACTGCCTTCGCGGTCGAGACGATCGAGCGCGTGCGCCAACTCCTCGAGCAGTTGCGAACGCAGCGCGTTGAGCACTTCGGGACGGTTTAACGTGATGATTGCGATCGGCGCCTCGATTGCGACGGTAATGTCGGCGTACGTGCGCTCAGGCATAATCGTAGAACCCCGAACCGCTCTTTCGACCCAATCGTCCGGCGAGCACCATGCGCTTGAGCAACGGCGGCGCGGCCATCATTGGATCCTTGAACTCGTCGAACATGATTTCGGCGATGTAATACGTGGTATCCAATCCTACGAAGTCGAGCAGTTCCAGCGGACCCATCGGATAACCGCAGCCGAGCTTCATGCCTTTGTCGATGTCTTCTTTCGACGCTAGACCGTCTTCGAGCAGGCGGATGGCATACAGCAGATACGGCACGAGCAGCCGGTTGACGACGAACCCGGGCGTGTCTTGCGCGAGAATCGGTTCTTTTCCGAGACGATGCGAAAAATCGAACAGCGCGTCGATCGTTTCTTGCGACGTCGCGATGGTCTTGACGACTTCTACGAGTTTCATCAGCGGAACGGGGTTGAAGAAGTGCAGGCCCGCGACGCGATCGGGGCGTTTGGTTTTCGCCGCCAACTCGACGACGCACAAGCTCGACGTATTGGTACAGATGATCGCATGCGGCGCGAGCAGGTCGTCCAACTGCCGGAAGAGCGTCGTTTTGATGTCGACGTTTTCGACGATCGCTTCGATCGCCAGGTCGCACGATTTCAGATCGGCGATATCTCCGGTCGTCGTAATACGGGCGGCCACTGCGTCGCGATCCTCTTGAGAAAGTTTACCCTTGTCAACAAAACGGTCGAGCGACTTGGCGATGGCTGCCGAGCCGCGTTCCAGGGCTTGCGGCGAAACCTCCAGTAGGACGACGCGGAAGCCGGCGCTCGCACACGTTTGCGCGATGCCGTTACCCATCAGACCGGCGCCGCAGACGCCGACGGTACGGATTTCGGACACGAAAAAGTTCCCTTCGAGGCAAGCGGCAAGGCGCCGCAGTTTATGGTTTGATAAAGGCGCAGGTTCATTCGTTGCGTTGCGGGGAAGTCACCTTTGTCCTATACTGAGGGCCAGCTTTTCTGGGATCGGAGAATCGGTGCGAATTGCCTATCACGAGGCGCTAGAAGGAACCCGGCTCGACGTCGTGCGCTTAGGCGCGCTGGTCGGCGACGCGATCCGTTTGGCGGTCGATGCGCTCAATAGCCGCGATGCTGCGGCCGGAGCGCGTGTCGTCGCAGGCGATGATATTATCGACGAGCTTCGCCGCCGCATCGAAGCCCATTGCATCGAGTTGATCTGGCGCCAGCAGCCGGTAGCCGGCGAGTTGCGCGAGATCGCGGCGATGCTCGAGATCGCGACGGATCTCGAGCGCGTGGGCGATTATGGCGTCGATATCGCAAAAAATGCGATCAAACTTTCCGATCAAGCGATGCGTCCGCAACGAGTCGAGATCGACCGTATCGCCGGCGTCGCGCACGCGATGTTGGTCGACGCGATGCGCGCCTATACCGAGCGCAATGCGAAACTTGCCAGCGATGTCATCGATCGCGACGATCAAGTAGACAAGTTATATAAACGCAGTATCAAGCTGCTACAGGAAGAAATGCGGGCCGATCCCGACATCATTCGCCCGGGGACGCGCTACCTGTTCGTCCTGGCCGAACTCGAACGAGTCGGCGATCGAGCCGGCAACATCGCTTGGCATACAAAGGACATGATCGGGGCCGAGTGAACCCGCCGCTCCCACGCAGCGAATTTGCCGTAACGGAACGGCTCGCGTATCTCAATCATGCGGCCGTCGGCGTACTACCCGCGTCGTCCGTTGCGGCTATCGACGCGTTGACGCGGGCGCACGCAACGAAGGGCGTGCTGGGGACGTATCCATACGACGAAGACACGGCCCGCTATCGCGAGGTCGTCGCGGGTTTTATCGGAGCGCGCGCTTGCGAGATCGCGTTCGTTGCGAGTACGAGCGCTGGAGCGGCCGTTTTGGCGCAATCGTTTCGGCTGAGTGAAGGCGACGAAATTCTGTTGACGGATGACGAGTTTCCGTCCAATGTCGTGCCGTGGCTGGCGTTGCGCGATCGCGGCGTGTCCGTTCGCCTTCTGGCAGGCGGAGCCGAGCCGTTGACGCCCGACCGTTTGCGTCGTGAGATTGCCACGAACACCAAGATCGTCGCGGTATCCTGGGTCTCGTACGCGGACGGTTACCGGCGAGACATTGCATCGTTAGCCGAGGTCGCGCACGACGCCGGCGCGCTGTTGTGCGTCGACGCCATCCAGGGACTCGGCGCGTTGTCGATCGACGTCGAAGCGACCGGCGTGGACGCGTTGTTTTCGGGAGCGGGAAAGTGGCTACTGGGTTTGCACGGCGCCGGCCTATTGTACGTTCGCTCCGAGCTGCTGGACCGAATGCGTCCGGGCGTTCCGGGCTGGCGATCGCAAAGCGATATATGGGATTTTCACAACTACGACCAGGCATTTGCGCCGGACGCCCGCCGGCTCGAGACGGGGACGCCGAATCTGGCTGGTAATCTCGCTCTCGCCACATCCATGGAGTTGCTGGCGGGTTGCGACCCGGGATCGATCGAGCGGTGGGTGTTAGATCTGACCGATCGCTTGTGCGATGGTCTGCTTCATTTGGGCGCGCGTCTAGCGACGCGCCGCGAGCCGGCGGTCAAATCCGGCATCGTCACTTTCGACATTCCCGGCTTGGATAGTATCGCGCTCGGCAGAACGCTGGCTCGCGAGGGAATCGTTACCACGTATCGCGACACCGGAATTCGAATGTCGCCGCACGGCTATAACGTGCCCGACGAAATCGACGCCGCAGTCGAGGCGATCGGCGCCGTAACTGCGGCCTTGAAAGTTCGCTAAGACTCCGCCGCGCGTTCAACCAACGCGCTCGAGGTCATAACGGCGTCGGTCATGCCGTGAATCAAGCGTTTGTCCGCAGGCGCGACCGTCGCGAGAATTCCACCCAACTCGACGGTCTGTTCGCCGGTCACGAAGTAGTACGGGCATAGGCGCGCACGCGCATCGAACGTTTTTATAACGTTGTTTTCGCGGTCAAAAAACTGTTGGCGCAGGCGTTTGCTTTTGTGGAAACGTTGCAAGATGTACGGGGTTTCATCGTACGACGCCAACGCCAAGTCGATCGTCGCGG
>JBDTKL010000277.1:0-18127 GCA_039935355.1 Candidatus Tumulicola sp. | reverse complement strand
CGGTCCGATCGCCGAAGGCGAGATCGAGGGCACGAATGTGACGTGCCCGTGGCATGCCTGGACGTTCGATCTGCGTACCGGCGGAATGGCGATCGGGGCCGATTTTGCGCGCCTGCGCCGCTTCGATGCGCGCGTGCGTAACGACATGGTCGAGGTCGCGTTGGAACCGGAGGCAATCTGATGGCCGAGTTCACGTGGGACGGGCGCAACGGCACCGCCGGAGGCCAGACGTTCGGAGCGGCGCTGACCGCGTGTCTGAACGGCAGCGATGCCGATCGAGATGCACTGGCGGAGTCGATCGGGCTGACGCCGGCCGAGTTCGACGAGTTGTTAGCGGGAGGGCGGCGTGTCGGGGTGAGCGCGCTGGCACGACTGGCGGTGGCGTTGCGCCTGCGACCGATCGAGTTTCTGCAACGGACCGGGTTCTTGTCGCTGGAGGTCTACGCTTTCGGTCTCGACCCGCTGTATTTTCTGCCGGAAGGGCCGCTGCGTTACGACGCCCGGATCTATATGCGCGAGATCAATCCACGCCACCGCGTACCCGAGGGCGATATGACCCGGCGCAATCCCACGCTGCAGGCACTCGCCGACGACCAGATGCTGGATGCTGTCGGAAAAGCCGAAGTGGAGCTGGCGTACCTCTTGCGCGCGGCGGTCGAGCAGACCGGTGGGACCCTCTAGCTGGTCCCGCGAACGGAGGCGGCGATGCAAGGCGTAGACGGAAAACGGATCGCGGCCCTAATCGCGGATGGTTTTGAAGAGATCGATTTACTGGAGCCGCGCCGGGCGCTCGAGGATGCCGGGGCCGTCGTTACCATCGTCGGATTGGACGAACGCGCTCGTCAACGGATCCGCGGAAAACGCGGTCTGGACGACGGTCAGAATTCGCGCGCGGAAGAGCTGATCCCGGATTGCACCGCCGAAGATTTTGACGCGCTGCTCATTCCGGGCGGCACCTCGCCCGATTTGGTTCGCACCGATCGCGACGTGCAGCGGTTATGCCGCGAGTTCGACGCCGCCAAAAAGCCGGTGTTTTCGGTCGGCCACGGCGCGCAAGTATTGATCTCGGCGCAAATCGTTCGCGGACGCCAGTTGACTGGTGCTCGTGCGATTGCCGACGACATTCGGAACGCGGGCGGACTCTATCGCGACCAACCGACGGTGAGCGATTCGAATTGGGTCTCGACGCGGGGCGGCGAAGATATGCCGCAGTTTAACCGCGCGATGCTCGAGAAACTCGCGACCGCCGCACCGCCGCAACCCGTTTAACAAACGGTCCCGGTCGTTTCAGACCGGATCGTAGCGCGCGAGCGCTTCGCCGTACTGCCGTAACGCTAAGAACGCAGCGATCGCCGCAAATCCGGCGGCGATCCACGGTTGTCGCGCCCACACGATCGTCACGACGACGATCGCGCTCGCGGCGGCGGCCATGGCAAGATATAACCGGCGAGGCGCGCCCGCGCGCAACGTGGCGCACAACGCTGTGAGCGTCGTCGGGATAGCTGCCGCAAGCGTTCCGGCGAACACGAACGGAATTTCCCGCCAACCCGCCAGCGACGCCGTCGCGCAATAGGCCGCCGCCGCAATGACTGCGATGGCGCACGAAACCAGCGCTTTCGCGCGGGCGAGTTCGCGTCCGAAGAGCGGCGCGCACTGTTCGCACAGATCTAAATGCGGAAAACGTCCCGGCCCTTGCTGCAGCGCCGCGACGACGCCGGCCAGGGAGCAGAAAAATGCGGGAGCGGCCAAGCCTCGCGGTTGCACCGCACCCACGAGACCGGCAGCGACCAATCCGTACACGAGCGTGTGACGCTGCGAGAACATGCGGGCTTCGACGACCGCGGCGAAGGCTCGGCGCGTCATGCGCGCAACGCCTCTGCGGCGGTAAACGGTTCGGCGGATGCGGGATCGAGATGCGTCGTGAACGTGGCGCGCGATCCGACGGCGGCAACGATCTGTTCGGCGTACGCCGGCTGCGGCCGCTCCAACACGACCAGCGTCGCCGGCGTGATGAGCGCGCCTGCGAGCGGGAATGCGAAGGCTTCGTGCACGCCTTCTAGGCGTTCGAGCACGAGCTTTGCGTGCGCGGTGGCGCGAATGCGGTCGACGTTCCATAACGCGGCTCGGTACGCGATGTAGCGTTCGAAATCCATCTCCGGCAACGGCATCGCCGCGTGCGGAACGAAGACGGCGATTCGCTTGCAGTGGGCCGGCTGCACGCGCGGATCGAATTCTCCAATGGAAACGTTTCCGGCGGTTGCCTTCACGATGCCGGCAGCGATCCGGGCGGTGACGGCCGCTGCATGCGGCGAGGTGCAAACCACGGCCACGTGCTCTCCGGCCCGGACGTCGACGTCGAGCGGGCCGACCAGGTCGTCGCCGGCGCCGAACGATGCGCCGCGCATTCGCAGTACGAAGCTCAAGGCAGTACGATTCGCGTCGCATGGCCAAACTCAGTTGCGTGCTATCGAATGCCGAAGTAGCTGCCAAGCTGTTAGAGACCCGCACGCTGATGGAAATGGCGGGCGAGTCGTTCTACAAATACACCGCCTACGAAAAGGCGGCGACCTCGGTCGAGAACGCTCAGCCGCTCGCCGACTTGGTAGCCGCCGGCGAGCACTTGAAACTCCCCGGGATCGGTAAGTCGATCGGCGTTGCGGTCGAACAGCTGGTGCGTTCCGGCACGTCGGAACATCTCGACGAACTGCACAAGCGATTTCCTCCCTCGATCCTCGAAGTGCTATCGGTAAGCGGCATCGGGGTGAAGACTGCGGCGATGCTGTACGAAGAGTACGGCATCGCGTCGCTGGCGGCGTTGGAAGCGGCGATCGCCGCCAACGTGCTGGCGGACGTACCGCGCTTAGGTTCGAAGACGATCGATAACTGGAAGCGCGGCATCCTTGCGGTGCAGGGCCGCCGAAACCGCACGCCGTTGGCAACCGCCCTGACGATTGCCTACGAAGCGATCGCATATCTGCGCGAAGGACCGCCGCTCGACCGGTTAACGTACGCAGGCAGTCTGCGCCGTCAAGAAGTGACCGTCGGTGACATCGACATCGTTTGCACCACCGCACAGGCGGCCGAAACGATCGCGCACTTCACCGCCTGGAACCGCGCAGAAGCCGTGCTCGGCGAAGGCCCGACCAAAGCCAGCATTTGGCTGCCGGGCGGACTGCAAATCGATCTGCGCGTACTGCCGAATCATTTGTACGGTAATCTGCTACAGCATTTTACCGGGTCGCGCGACCACAACGTAAAACTGCGAGAGTATGCCGTCCGGCGCGGCCTGCGCGTCAGCGAAAACGGCATTCTCAATCTCGAAACCGGCGATGCCATCGTTTGTTCGGAGGAAGCCGAAGTGTACGCCGCGCTCGGCATGCAATACGTGCCGCCCGAGCTTCGCACCGGCGGTGACGAGGTGGAGCTAGCGCGCAAACACGCATTACCTGCTCTGGTCGAAACGAGCGACGTCCGCGGCGACTTCCACATGCATAGCACGTGGAGTGACGGCGACGATTCGCTCGAGGAAATGATCGAAGCGGCGGCGGCGCGCGGCTACGAGTATCACTCGATCAGCGATCATTCGCACGGACAAGGCGGGCGTAAGCGCGGTCTTTCGATCGACGATGTCCGGCGCCAACGCGTCGAAGTGGAGATGTTTGCCGCGCGCCATAACATTCGCACGCTGTGTTCCAGCGAAGTCGATATCTTACCCGACGGGTCGATGGACTACTCCGACGAGGTATTGGCGCAGCTCGACATCGTCGTCGGGTCGGTACATTCTGCGGTGCGACAGTCGCGCGACGAGATGACGGCACGTTTAATTCGCGCCTGCGAGAATCCGTACGTCAATATCATCGGGCATCCCACCGGGCGCCGGTTGGACGGCTATCACGGCTACGAGTTCGACTACGACGCGGTGTTCGCCGCCGCCGCGCGAACCGGAACGGCGATGGAAATCGATGGGCAAGCCATGCGTCTCGATCTGCCGTCGCCGCTAGCGCGCCTTGCGAAGTCGTTTGGCGTAACGTTCACGACCGACAGTGACGCTCATCGCACGCGCGACCTGGTCAATATCGAACTGGCGGTCGGACAAGCGCGCCGGGCCGGCGTCGAAAAAAAGGACGTCTTGAATACTGCACCGTTGGAAGCGGTGCTCGAATTCGTACGCAGCAAACGGGAGCATGGATCGTGATCGTCACAAGAAGCGTAACGCAATCCGACGGTGCCGTCGCCGGAGCGCGCCTGGCCGGCGAGAGCGGGCCGGCGTTGATCTTCGTGCATGGAGTTGGCTCGACCGGCGCAATCTGGGATTATCAGCTCGACGCGTTCGGCGACTACCGTTGTGCGTCGATGGAGTTGCGCGGTAACGGCGCGCTCGAGAATCCGCCTCCCGAGCTCATCACGCGAGAGGGATTCGCTTCCGACGTGCTGGCCGTTGCCGATGCAAACGGCTTCAAAACGTTCCATTTGATCGGATGCAGCCTCGGCGGCGTCGTGGCGTTCGAACTGTGGCAACGCGAGCCGGAACGACTCCGCTCGATGGTCATCGTTGGATCGTTTGCGAGGTATCCCGACGGCCAGACGTATGCGGACAATATCAAGTCTGCGGTTCGCGCCGCCGGCGACATGCGCACGTTTGCCGAAGCGCGTGCCGCGCAACTCGGTCTTCCGCCGCACCGTATGCGCGAAACGATCGATCAGATGGGGTCGAAATCGGTGTCGTCGTACCTCGCATCTACGCAGGCGACGTGGACCGGCGACTATCGTGCGGTGCTTCCATCCATCCGCGTACCGGTCTTGGTGACGCGCGGGGAACGCGACGGCATCGAGCCGCAGCCGCTATCGGACGAAATAGCGGACGGCATTCCGGGCGCAGAGCGCGACGTGGTTTCAAACGCCGGCCACGTCGCGAATGCAGACAATCCCGCGCGCTTCAACGAGATATTGAGAGAGTTTATCGAGGCTACAGAATAACGCGCTCGGGAGCTGAATACACGTTTGCGCGACCGTCGCGCACGAAGCCGGCTAACGTAACGTTAAATGCGCGCGCGAGATCGACGGCCAAACTGCTCGGCGCCGAAACCGAACACACGATCGGGATGCGTGCGACGATACTTTTCTGTACGATCTCGTAACCGGCACGTCCGCTGACCATCAAAATGCGCCGCGAGTACGGCAGCGTGCCGCTCATCAATCCCCAGCCGGAAAGCTTGTCGACCGTATTATGACGGCCGATGTCTTCGCGCACGGCTAGTACGCTTCCACGTTCGTCGAACAGCGTGGCCGCATGCAGTCCACCCGTGGTTTCGAATACTTGTTGGGCCGCTCGCATTCGTTGCGGTAACTCGTACAGGAAGTCCGGAGTTACCGTAACGTCGTCGTCGACCGGAACGATGCCGGCATCGCGCAACGCATCGAGATGCGCGCGTCCGCAGACGCCGCACGCGCTGTTCACGGTAAAATGCCGTTCGAGATTGCGAACGTCCGGCAGCGTCGGGCGAGCGAGTTCGACCGTGACCACGTTATACCGTTGCTCCGGCTCGAGATCGCGGTCTAGGCAGTAGCGGATTTCGCGAACGTCGTCGCGTTGCGAAACGATGCCTTCCCCGAACACGAAACCGGCCGCCAGCTCGAAATCGTTGCCGGGCGTGCGCATGGTGATCGCCAGCGTTAGCGTCGCGGCGCCGGCCGATAGTCGTATTTCGAGCGGCTCCTCGGTCGCCACGGCGTCATCCTTGCGAGCTCGATCGGCGCCGTCGAGCGCCAGGACCCGCACGGGAACGGCTCGGCCCGGGCGAGCCGTCGTGTCACCGGCCGTCATGCGTCAGCGCTACTGCAACGCCGGGGGCACTCCTGCCCGCGAAGGAAGCGTGGCACTCCGAACCCAACAGCGCTTTCCCGGTTCGCAGAAAGGACGCAGCATGGATCTCTCCTCGACCATCGTGTACGCCGGCGGCACGTTCAAACGGTACGACGAAGCCAAGGTTGGCCTCATGACGCACGGTCTGCAGTACGGCACCGGTTGCTTCGAGGGCATTCGTGGCTATTGGCTCGACGAAGAAGACGACATGCTGCTGATCCTCTTGCGCGATCATTTCGATCGTCTCGCGACGTCGGCCAAAATTTTGACGATGGCGCTGCCCAAGTCGACCGACGAGTTGATCGACATCACGCTCGAGCTGTGCGAGCGTAACGATTTCAAAACCAACGTGTACCTGCGGCCCTTCGTGTACAAAGCGGCCGAAGATGTCGGCGTGCGGTTACACGGTGTGGAGGACGCCTTCGCGATCGTCCCGCTACCGTTTACGAGTTATATCGATACCGAACACGGCTTGAATGCATGCGTAAGCTCGTGGCGCCGTGCCGACGATACGATGGCGCCGCCGCGCGCGAAAATTACGGGTTTATACGTGAACTCGGCGCTGGCCAAGAGCGAAGCCATCGGCAACGGTTACGACGAAGCAATTCTGCTATCGCACGACGGCCACGTTTCTGAAGGCTCGGCCGAAAATATTTTTCTCGTTCGACACGGCAAACTGTACACGCCGGATCCGTCGCAGAACGTGTTGGAGGGCTGCACCCGCCGCGCCATCATGACCCTCGCGCAGGACGTGTTCGGACTCGAAGTAATCGAGCGTTCGATCGATCGCGGCGAACTCTATTGTGCCGACGAGGCGTTTTTCACGGGCACCGCTGCCGGAATTGCGTACATCGCTTCGATCGACCGCCGCCTGGTCGGCGATGGATCGCGCGGACCGATTACCGAAAAATTATCGGCGTTGTATCAGCGCATCGTCACCGGCCGCGAACCGCTCTACGATGCATGGTGCACGCGCCTGTATGCCGGGCGCCGTCAACGGGTCGGGGTGGTTTCGGCTCCCCAGTAGTTCAGGTCGGGCGACGCATCGGCCGGTGCCACCGCGTCGAACGGCTCGAACGTGAGCCCGCTACTGCGGCGCCACGTCGCAAGGCGGCGTTCATCGGCATAAGCGAGTCGTGAGATCGTGTGAATGAACCGCCGTCCGGCGTCTTGCGAGCGGAGCGACGTCGTCATTACTGCGATGACGTAGGGCGCGTCGCCTGCGTACACGATGCCTGCATCGTTGAGCGTATCGAAGAACGAGCCGGTCTTGTGTGCGATCTGAACGTCGATCGGAAGCGGTTCGGGGATCAGCGTGTTAAACTGATCTTGTTCGAGAATCGAAATCATTTCGTTCGACGACCATTGGTCGACGAGTTGGCGGCGCGCCATCAGCTCGAGCAGCCGAACCAAATCGGCAGGCGACGTGCGCAAGGTTTGGCGGATTCCCCAATCCGATGTACGGATATCTTGGGTGAGGCGGGTGCGATGCAGACCAAGGTCGACCATACCGCTATTGATCGACCGGCGTCCGACGAGGCGGATCAGCATGTTCGTCGCGGTGTTATCGCTGACGTCGATCATCTTGTCGACCAGCACCGAGATCGGATACGTCGTTCCGACCGGTGCGTCGCACAAATCGCCGGAACCATAGTCTTTATCGGAGGCGGTCAACTTGACGCGACGCTGCAAATCGAATTTGCCGGCTTGCAGTTGCGAAAAGACTTCGACCATCACGGGAATCTTGATCGTCGAAGCTGCCGGCATGCTGGCGCTCGAATTCAATCCCATATGATAACCCGTGCTGAGATCGAAGACTTCGATCGCAGTTGGAGCCGCGAGTCCGGCCGCGAGCTTACGCACGTCGTGCGTCAACTGCGCGAGCGGTGCCGGCAAGTATGCGTCTGCGCGACCGAATACGGTGAAAAACGCGACGCCGGCGAGCACGAGGACGCTCGAGATGCGACGGAACATCATCCGAGCATTCACAGAACGGCGCGACGCAATCCTGCTGCGGACCAATGCAACCGGGGCCTCGCCACCCGGCTCGCGAAGGCGGAACGATGAACGCTCCGGACTTGCGTCTCGAACCGCCGCGGCGATGGAACGTCGAAATCGACTGCGTGCGCTGGCTCGCGCGCTTGGCCGATAAAGCGCGCGCCGCGCACGACGGGACGCTGGGTACGTATTTATACGGACACAGCCCGATGGACAAGTCGTTTCTGGGTGTGCTGCACGTGACGCACGATGATTTCGCGCGATTGGCAGTGCAAAACGACGACGCGGAACTCGCTGCATCGCTCGAGGCCTACGATCCCGGTCTGCAACGAGCGCGAGCGTGGAGCGACATGCTGCCGAAGCGATACGGCTGGTTTCTGGCTGTGCTGGATATCGACGACGGCTATCGTGCTTCTCCGTTGCACGGAGCGGTGTCGGCCGGCGCCGACGCGATCTCAGGACTTGTCAAACGCATCCTGCCCTCGAAGTACCGGGGTAAACGCGGCACGTAATGCAGCGCGAGCCGTGGACCTGGTACACCGAAAAGCGCGTCACGTATGCGCTCAAGGTGCTGATGACGATCGTTCTAGCGATCTATCTGTGCCAAACCGCTTTTGGATTGATCGAACGCATCCGCGGCGTGATGTACGTTTTGATCGGAACGATGTTCTTTTCGTATTTGATCTATCCGGCGGTACACTGGCTGCGGCGCCGGATGCCGACCGCATTAGCCATCGTTATCGTGTACGCGGCGATCCTGATGGGTCTCACCGGAGTGGGCTGGTTCATCGTCCCGCACGTCACTGGCGACGTTATGACGTTCATTCGTCAATATCCGCAACTGGCCGATCGAGTAACCCGCTTGGTGTACGATCCCAACGATCCGGTGACGTCGCGCCTTCCGGATTGGATGCGCGCCGAAATGTCACGCATCCCGGCCGAGCTTGCAGCTTGGGTGCAAGTGCGGGGATTCGAAAGTGCCAGTCGGGTGGTGGTCGTGGTCGCCGGCGGGTTCGCGGCGGTCACGACGTTCGTCATTATTCCGCTCATCACCGCGTATCTATTGATGGATCTCGAGCATCTGCAACGCGGGCTGCAATCGATCGTTCCGCCGCGCCGCTGGCGCGGACTGGTCGACCTTTTGCGCGAGATCGACGGCGTGGTCGGCGGATTCATTCGGGGCCAACTGCTCGTCGCGCTGTCGGTCGGCGTGTTGATTACGATCGCGCTCTGGTTGTTGCGGGTACCGTACCCATTTTTCTTTGGGCTGATCGCAGCCATCGGCGACTTGGTTCCGTACATTGGCGCGCTACTGGCGTTCTTGCCGGCATTCGGCACTGCGTGGTTGAGCAACGGCATCGTGAACGCGCTGTTCGTGTTGGGAGCTTTCGTCGTAATCTTCGAGGCCGAGGGGCATTTCTTAGCGCCCAACATCGTCAGCCGTACGGTCCGCTTGAGTCCGTTCGTCGTCTTGCTGGCCTTATTGGTCGGCGGCGAACTCGGCGGCATCATCGGCCTGCTGCTGGCAATTCCAGTGGCCGGCATCCTTCGCGCGCTTGCACTGCGGGTGCTCCGGCCGCACGACTCGAAGGCGGCCCCACCGTGACCGAGACAGCAACCGTTCCCGCCCGCGTCGACATCGTCGGCGTTCCGATGGACCTCGGCGCCAGCCGGCGCGGCGTCGATATGGGTCCCTCGGCGATCCGATATGCCAAGCTGCACGAAAAACTCACCCGGCTCGGAATCGAAACGATCGTCGACCATGGCAACCTGATGGTCCCGATTCGCGAATCGGCCGACGCCGAAGAAGCCAGCTCAAAATATTTGAGCGTCATCCGGCGTGTGTGTTCCGATTTGGCAGACGTCGTCGAAGGCGCGGTGCGCGAAGGCGGCATGCCGATCGTACTAGGCGGCGACCATTCGATCGCGATGGGAACGCTCGACGGTCTCGCTCGGGCACGCGAAAAAGCGGCCGGCGTTGTATGGATCGACGCGCATGCGGACATCAACAGTCCGCAGAGTTCGCACAGCGGCAACGTTCACGGGATGCCGTTGTGGTTTGCGTTGAAAAACGGTTTGGCCGAAGCCTCGCGTTGCGTGCAAATCGGATTGCGCGACGTCGATCCCGGCGAAAAGGCGTTACTGCGCGAGTTTGGCGTGCGTGCGTTTTCGATGAGCGACGTCGACCGGCTGGGCATGGTGCGCATCATGGAAGAAGCCCTCTCCATCGCCGGTGACGGACCCGATTCGATTCACGTTTCGTTCGATATGGACGGCATCGATCCGAGCGAAGCGCCGGGAACCGGCACGCCGGTGAAGGGCGGTTTGAGTTTCCGCGAAGCGCATCTCATCATGGAGATGCTGCACGAGAGCGGTTCGCTCGGTTCGATCGAGATGGTCGAGATCAATCCGATTCTGGATCAACGCAATCAAACGGCCGTCTTAGCCGTCGATTTGATTTGCTCCGGTCTTGGAAAATCGATTCTGTAAGCAGCCCGGGCTAGAGCCGGATCGTCGCGGTGCCTTCGCACGCGATACCACCGCCGCAGACCGCCGGATCCCAGTTCGCGTCCGCCAGTAGCGACTGAATCCGCGATTTCATCGCGTTGTCGACGGCCGGATCGAACCCGACGTTCTTCGTCTTTCCGTCCTCATCGACGGTAACGGTCAGCGTAAGATGCACGCCCAGCGCCGCCAGCTGCTTTCGAATGACGGGGTCCAGAACTGGCTCGGGTTGGTCCGCTCCAAACGGCATCAGGCCACCGGTATCGCGACCGACCGTGCCGGACACTGCCCGAGGAACCGGCGACGCGGTTGCTTGCGGGGCCGCAGCGACCTGCGAGTGGCCGGCGCCGAGGCGCGTAAACGCAGCGACACGCGGCGCCGAGGCTGGCTGACCGTGTGTGGAGTTGACGTGCGTGGTGTGGCGCGAGGTGGAACGTGACGGCGCGGTCTCGGCAGCCAAAGAGACGTTCGGCTTGATCTGCAGATGCGGCGCTTGCGCCAGCGGAATCGGGTGCGGGGTCGGCTGAATTTGGATCCGGGCGATGCGCGCGAACGAAATCGTCGGGACGGCGTCTCCCGCGGAAGTCGTCCAGATCAAGGCTGGAATAAGCAGCGCGACCAGGCCGTGGAGTGCCACCGACCCGGCGACGGCTCCGCGCATCCGGAGGTTCGAAGCAAGCGCCCCTATCATCGCACCCCTCATCTTCGAGGAGCGCTGCAACCTACCCCGTCGCGCTTCCGATTGCAACGGCCATGACCGATACCAACATCGTCCTGTACCAAGCCGAGTGGTGCCCGTATTGCGGGCACGTCCGGCGCGAGCTGACCGACCTATTGCTCGACTATAAAGTCGTCAACGTGCCCGAAGATCACGCGGCCCGTACGAACCTCAAGGCGCTATTCGGAACGACCGGCATTCCGTCGATGACCGACGGCGACGTGAAGATCGCCGACGACGACGACGCGATCATCGACTATCTGCGAAAGACGTACGGCAAAAAGAAGTAGCGCGCAGTCGCTCTACGGGTCCGGCACTTCGGCGCCCCACGCATCCCAATTCGGCGTGCGGGCGCGTGCGAACAATTCGATGCGCGGTCGATCGCCGCAGAGCCGTTCGATCGCTTGGCGAAACACAGCCGGCTTTTCGCTATGCGCGCCACGGGGTGCCAGCACGACTTGCGCTTGCGCTAAATCGAGGAGCGGAAATGGACGCCCGGTCGGCATCGTGGTTGCAGCTAATAATAGTTCGGTGGTCGGCTTGGTGAAGGTCGGCGGTACGCCTTGTCCGTTGATGATGCGCCCGCTCTTCCCGACCTTCACCCACACGTACGCGACGCCGCGATAATGCAGTTTCCACTCACGCAATAAATCGATCGCGTAATTCAAGCGCGGACAAGTAGCCCATAAAAACATTGCCGCGCGTTTGTTGAGTAAGCGGCGTACGTCGATCTGGGCTAGCTCGTCGAGCGTCATCAACGGATAATGTTTTGCTGCAGCCGCGTCTTTGATCGGACTGCCGTAGTAGTGCCACGGCGGGTCGACGTACGCGATATCGTAGCGATTCGCCGGCAACGGCGGCAACGTCAGATGCGGACGTGCCGAACTTCGCTCCGCCAAGCGTTTGCGATGCGCGACGTTTTTTTCCGAAAGCTCGCGTTCCACGTTAGCGAGTCGCCCACGCGACGAACGACGCGGCAACGACCGCGCCCGTCAACGTCGCGGCGAGATTGACCGCGTCGTTATCCATCCACTCCAAACCGCGACGCAGCTGGGTGGGCGTTCCGCACGCGTGCGGATTGGTTTCGCAGGCTCGCTCGCAATGCGGACACCAGCGCAGCGCTTGCAGCGCCGCGCCGATCGCCGAATCGGCTAACGACCCGGCGACGCCCGCGACGGCGACCGGTGCGAACGCCGCGATGCCCGTAAGCGTGGCGGTCGAAGCCACCGCGACGGCGCCTGCGAGCGAGGCGAGCGTACCGGCGACGGTGACGCCGCCGGAAAGTCCGGCAACGACCGGTCGAAAGGTCAGAATCGAACGCGGCCGCTCGGGCGATAGCACGCCGATCTCGGTCGCCCACGTGTCGGCCGCCGCCGCCGCGAACGCCCCCGCGAAGGCCGCTGCGAACGCACCGTTGCCGCGGGTCGCGGCTAATGCACAGACAGCCGCTACGCCACCGTTGGCGAGCACCTGGCGCGCGTCGCGCGGCCCGTGCTTGCCGGTGTCGGTCATCGCGCGTTTGCGAGCCGAGCCTGCCTTCGATAGCAGCGCCGACGGAACGAAGAACGCGAACAATACCGCAGCCGCCGGCCAGCCGCCGGCGCCGAACGTTGCGGCTCCCACAAGCCCTGCAGCGATCGCTCCGTTTGGGGTCAACGCTCGCGCACGCCAGGCCCCGACTGCCACGACCGCAGCCAGCGCCACGCCCCACAACGCGATCACCTTTCGGATGCAAAATGCGAGGCGAGCGCGTCGATCAACCCGATTCCCGTATACGGCGCCGCGACGATATCCACGGTCAGACCGGCCGCGCGCGCGGCTTCTGCGACGATCGGACCGATACACGCGATCACTTTGCCCGACGCGAGAGCCAGCGCGGATTCCTCACCGCCGGCCGCCGCGACGAATCCGCGCACGGCGCTGCCGCTGGCAAACGCAATTGCGTCGGCGCTTTGCGTGTCGGCGCTAAAGTTCGGAGTTTCCGTTAGCGAGGTGCGATATGCAGCGACGTCCAGCGGGTCGAAACCGTTCGCACGTAATGCGTCGGGCAGAACGTCGCGTGCCTCTTGTGCGCGAACGATCAATATGCGCGCTCCGGGCTTGGCTCGTTCGGCGATCGACGCGGCTAAGGCCTCGTTGACGTGTTCGCCTGGGACGATGACGTCGGGCACGCCGTAGCGTTTGAGATGTCGTGCGGTCTGCGTTCCGATGGCGGCGACGCGAAGACCGTGAAGAGCCCGCGCGACGTGCCGTGGCGCATCGAAGGTCGTCGAAAACGCATCGACGCCGTTGACCGATGTGAAGACGCACCAATCGAAGTCACGCAAATGCGCGAGCGCATTGCGGAACGGCGCGGGATCGTCGGGCGGCTCGATGCTAACGACCGGCGCGATCAATACGATCGCACCGCGCGCCTTCAACTCGGCGACGAATTCGGGTGAGCGGTCTCGCGGCCGCGTCACCAGGACGCGCTTACCGGCGAGCGAGCTAGGAGTCGGCGTTGGGACGCGCCACTAATGTCGCGATGTGTTGGGCGAGGTCGAGTTCGAATAGATCGTCGAGCACGCGTGCGTACGACAACGCCTGCGCGCCATCTGACGTGGCGCGTTCGCGCACCTTGAGAATCACCGAATGCAACAACTTCGAGACGAGCGTCATCGTGAGACCGGTCACTAGAAGCTTCTCTCGCTCGGACAGTTCCGGACAACGCGCGAACAATCGCTCGAGTTCCGCAATACGAATCGTCTCGGCCTTACGCGTGAGTTCGGCGATGATCGGCAGCGCGTCGCGCGAGCGATACCAGCGTTCGAATCGTTCGGAAACTTCGTCGATAATTTCTTCGACGTCGGGGATCGCGTCCCGGCGCACGACGAGTTTCTCGTCGACCACAGATTTCAAACCGTCGACGTCGACCAATGCAACGTTCGGAATCTCCGCGACCGCCGGGTCGACATCGCGCGGCACGGCAACGTCGATGACGAACATCGCTCGGTCGGGCCGGCGTTGCATCGCCGCCATAACGTCGGCGCATTCCAGCACGAACTCCGGCGAGCCCGTAGCCGTGACGACCAAATCGCTTTCGGCCAACGCGTCGACCATTTCGGACATGTCGATCGGCCGTGTGCCGCCCAACTCGTCGGCCACGTCCTGCGCCCGCGACATCGTGCGGCTGGCGATCGCGACGCGGCGCGCGCCCTCCTGGCGCAGACGGCGAACGGCGGCGCGCGCCATGCGACCGGTTCCCAGCACCACGACCGACGTGCCGTTCAACGTTCCCAAGCGCGACTTGGCTAGTTCGACGGCTGCGGTCGCGATCGAGCTGGACTGATCGCCGATACGCGTTTGCGCTCGCGCGGTCTTACCGGCGTTCAGCGCGTCGCGGAACAGACGATGCAGCGATTTGCCCAGCGATTGCGCGCGCTGCGCCTGCACGTACGCGTCTTTGACCTGACCGAGAATTTCGGCTTCGCCGATCAACATCGAATCGAGGCCCGTGGCAACGCGGAAGAGATGATCGACCGCGTCATGTCCCAACTTGGTGTACAGAAACGACTCGATGTCGTATCCGATGTCGACGTGCCGAAAGCGCGAAAGAAACGACGTGATCTGGCTGACCCCGGCTTCGAAGTCGTCGACCTCGGCGTAAATCTCTAACCGGCCGCACGTCTGCAGCATCGCGGCTTCGCGAACCGCCTCGTAATCGCGCAGGGCGACCAGCGCTTCGCTCATGCGGGATGCAGGGAAGGCATGGCTCTCGCGCACTTCGACCGGAGCGGTATGATGCGAGAGTCCAACGCAGACGATCGGCATTACGGGCGACGCTTCTCGAGGGTCATCGTAGAGCTAGAACCCGCGAAAAGGCCGAATCGGCTGCAGCCAGGGTCTGTTCGACGTGGCGGGTCGTGTGGGCGGTCGACAAAAACCCGGCCTCGAACTGTGACGGGGCGATGTAGACGCCTCCGTCCAGCATCTCGGCAAAGTAGCGGGAGAAGGCCTCGGTGTCGGAACGCATCGCGCTTTCCAGATCGGTGACCGGTCCGTCGGTGAAGAACGCGCAGAACATCGATCCGGCAGCGACGCAGTAATGCGGCACTCCGTATTTGTTCATGATCTCGTGTAAGCCGTCGACTAGCAAGTGCGTCAGCACCTCGAGCCGCTCGAACAAGGTCGCATCGTCGCGCACGATCTTCAACGTCGCGATGCCGGCCGCCATCGCCATCGGGTTACCCGACAACGTTCCGGCTTGATACACTGGGCCCGACGGCGAGAGGTACGCCATGATGCGCTCGGGGCCGCCGAACGCGCCGACCGGCAAACCTCCACCGATCACTTTGCCGAGCGTCGTCAAGTCGGGGACCACACCTTCGCGTCCCTGAACGCCGCCGCGGCCGACGCGGAAACCAGTCATGACTTCATCGAAAATCAACAGGGCGCCGTTGGCGGTGCACAACTCGCGAAGGCGTTGCAGAAATCCTGGAGCGGCCAGCACCAGTCCCATGTTGCCGGCATATGGCTCGACGATGATCGCTGCAATCGTTTGCGGATTCGCGTCGAACGCGGCTTCGACGGCGTCCGCGTCGTTGAACGGGACGACGATCGTATCGGCTGCGGTGCCTTCGGTGATGCCGGGCGAGGTCGGCGTTCCGTGTGTCAGCGCGCCGGAGCCGGCGGAAATCAAAAACGAATCGCCGTGGCCGTGATAACAGCCGGCAAACTTAACGATCTTCGGGCGGCGCGTGTAGCCGCGCGCCAAACGCACCGCACTCATCGTCGCTTCGGTGCCGCTGGATACGAAGCGGATGCGTTCGATCGACGGCATCATCGAAACGATCAACTGTCCGAGTTCGGTTTCGGCCTCGGTCGGCGCGCCGAACGACGTCCCTCGCGCCGCCGTCGTCGAAATGGCTTTGACGACCGCCGGATGGGCGTGCCCGAGCAACAACGGTCCCCACGACAAAACGTAGTCGATGTACTCGTGTTCGTCGAGATCGTGCAGCGTCGCTCCGGCGCCGCTCTTCATGAAAATCGGCGAACCGCCGACGGCCTTGAACGCTCGCACGGGCGAGTTGACGCCGCCGGCGATCACCCGTTTGGCCGCAGCAAATGCGGCAATCGATCGTTCGAACTTCATGCTCTCTCCCTTTGCACCCGCGCGAAATCGTCCGGCGTATTCACGTTGGCGAAATACCGTTGCGGCGTCGGGACGTATCGCACCCGCAAGCGTCGGATCAACGCGTGCATCGAGGCTCCGGCGTTGGTGGCAGCCGCGCTTTCGCGCAGCACCGCACGCCGGTCGTAGAGCGCCACCAGTGGCTCGATGCCCCCGTCGTGCCGTGGCACGACCGCTTCGTCGCCGGCCACCCAGCAACGCTCTAAATCGCGCAGCAAGGCCGCGTCGACGTAGGGTTCGTCTCCGGCCAGCGCCACCACCAGGGGTTCCTGGATCGCGGCGCAGGCGGCGGCGAACGCCTGAAGCGGTCCGGTTCCCGGAGCCGCATCGGCGATCGTACGGGCGTCGATGCCTTCGATCGACGGTAACAGCGGTGGCGTTCCGACCAAATAGACCGGCCATCCGGTAGCGGCCGCACCTTCGTACACGCCGGCCAGCATCGAACGGCCGCCAATCGGCTGCTCGAGCTTGCCGGGGAAACGCCTAGCCCGGCCGCCGGCGAGAATCGCTACCGCGATAGCTCCGTTCACCCGAGCGCTCGCTGTCGCCGCGCGTACTCTTTTGCGAAGTACGTGATGATGACGTCGGCGCCGGCTCGAACGAACGACGACAATACTTCGTCGACGACTCGCGGACCGTCGATCCAACCGTTGGCGATGGCGGCCTGGATCATCGAATATTCGCCGCTCACGTTGTAGACGGCAATCGGTACGTCGAACGTGTCGCGCGCGCGGCGCACGATGTCGAGATACGCCAGCGCCGGCTTGACCATCACGATGTCGGCGCCCTCGTCGATATCGAGTGCGATCTCGCGCATCGCCTCGCGCGCGTTTGGTGGATCCATTTGATAACCGCGGCGATCGGCGAACTGCGGAGCCGAACCGGCCGCTTCGCGAAACGGTCCGTAGAACGCCGAGGCGTATTTCGCACTGTATGCCATGATCGCCGTGCCGGTCGCACCGCGATCGTCGAGCGCGCGGCGGATCGCGCCGACGCGTCCGTCCATCATGTCGGACGGTGCGATCACGTCGACGCCGGCATCGGCATACGTTAGCGCGGTACGCACCAGCAACTCGACCGTCGCGTCGTTGTCGACGCTGCCGTCGGGCACGACGATCCCGCAATGCCCGTGATCGGTGTATTCGCAGTTGCACAAGTCGGCGCACACCAGCACGTCGCCGAATGCGGACTTGATCGCGCGCGTCGTCTGCTGCACCACGCCTTGCGGATCGTAATTGCTCGACGCAACCGCATCTTTACGGGACGGAATTCCGAACAACAAAACCGTGTGAATGCCGAGCTCGCGCAACTCCGCGACTTCGGCCACCGCCCCATCGATCGTTAGGCGCGAGACGCCCGGCATCGCGGCGACCGGACCGGCATCCTTGGCCTGCTCGATAACGAACAGCGGCGCGATCAGCTGATCGACGTGCACGCGATGTTCGCGCACCAGCGCGCGAACGGTTTCATCGCGGCGCAACCTGCGCAAACGTACGGTCGGGGCTCGTTCGGACGTGGTGGGACGTGTCATGGGTTGGGTGAGCCTTCGGCACGCGGCCTCGATTCGTCTCGTCGCTCGTCCGCTCGTAGCGCTGCCGCAAGCGCCTCGCCGAGCGCTTCGGCCTCCATCGCGTTGCCTACGGGCGCGGACCGAACCGCACGGGCTGGCGGCTCGCCATCTGCGATGCCGCGCACGCTGCAGCGAGCGCCCGCCCGCTCGGCATAAATCCCGAGTGGGGCGCTACAGCCGGCCATCATCGCGCGCAGTGCGGCGCGTTCGGCGAGAACGCACAGCTCCGTCTCGACGTCGTTCACCGCCTCGCGAATTTGGGTGGCGATCCACTCCTCGCTCGCCCGGGTTTCGACGGCGAGC
>JBDTKL010000276.1:0-3446 GCA_039935355.1 Candidatus Tumulicola sp. | reverse complement strand
TGCATGGCACCCTTGCCCGCCGCAATCGCCTGTTTGAGATGACCGAAGATTCCGCCCCCGCCACCGCCCTCATCTTGCGATTGGACCGCCGACGCCGTGGCGAAGTCGGTGTCGAACGAGCCTGGCTGCAGCGTCGAAGCGTCTGCGCCCAGAACGACCTTCATCACCGAATCCCATGCAAGACCAGCGGAGGCGGCGGGAGCCGCCGAAGGCTGCAGCGCGACGGCGAGCCCGGCCAGAGCCGCAATGGACAAGAGGCGACGTTTCAAAACAAACCTCCAACGAAGCGAACGTGAACCTCCGCATCATGCCTGCAAGCGGACCGATACGTCAAGGGTCACGGTCGGACGCTTTTCCGGCTGGCGCCCCGTGCGACGACCTGAAAACCGGGTACGATACAGCTCGTATGAAGATTCATTTGGGTGCGGTAGGGCACTTCGGCCTGGCGGTGCGCGATCCGAAGCAAAGTGCGAAATGGTGGCAAGCATCGTTCGATCTCGAGACAATTTTTACCGGCGATGATTACGTCGGGCTAAGCAATGACGAAGTTACGATCGTGCTCTCGCAAGGGACGCCGGATCCGGCCGCGATCGATCACATGTCGTTTCATCTCCCCGACATGAAAACGTTACGTGCGGCGCTCGATGCTCTCAAACGGAACGGCGTTGCAATCGAGGATCCTGGAGATGAAATCGGACCGGAAGCCGAGGGATCGAAAAACATGGGCCTGTGGTTTCACGATCCCGACGGCTACCGGTGGGAGCTCTCGGTTCAGGGCGGTCGCTAACCGCCCTCCGATTATGAGTTCTCGGGTGCGCTGATCATCCAGTCGATTCCAAATTTGTCGGTTACCATACCGAAGTACGATCCCCAAAAGACGTTCTGCATCGGCATATCGACTTTTCCGCCTTGCGAAAATGCGGCGAAGATCTGGTCTGCTTTTGCGCGCGTTTCGACGGAAAGGCTGAGCGAGATCTGACCGTCGCCATATTCGGCACCCGGCCGACCGTCGGATGCCATGAACGCGATGCCGTTGGCTTGGAAGCGTGCGTTCATAACGTACTTTTCCGTTCCGGGGGTCACTTGCGGGCCGGCTTCGGCCGGCATGTCTTCGAAGCGGGTGAGACCCTGAACTTCACCGCCAAGGATGGTCGAGTACGAATTGAGCGCGTCTTCGCACGCGCCGTTACTGAAGAAAAGGTAGGGCTCGAGTTGCATTGCCGATCCTTTCTGTCTTTCGTCGTAGGCAGCAGGCCTTACGCTGGGAAATAGGCGGTCCCCTGGCAGTTTTTTGCATGGTATTGGCCCTCGCCCTTGGAACGATTGGTCGCCGTGAGAACCCGCCCAGACATCCGTAACGTCGCCATTATCGCCCACGTCGACCATGGAAAAACCACCCTGGTCGATGCCATGCTGCGCCAAAGCGGTGTGTTTCGCGAGGGCCAAGCCTTGACCACGCGGGTGATGGATTCTAATCCACTGGAACGCGAACGCGGGATCACGATTTTGGCCAAAAACACCGCGGTCCGGCACGGCGCGACGAAGTTCAACATTGTCGATACGCCCGGACACGCCGATTTCGGCGGCGAGGTCGAGCGCGTGCTGCAGATGGTGCAGGGCGTGCTGCTGTTGGTCGATGCGGCCGAAGGCGTTATGCCGCAGACGCGTTTCGTGTTGCGCAAAGCGCTGGAACTCGATCTGCGCGCGATCGTGGTCGTAAATAAGATCGACCGCAAGGACGCGCGACCACAAGAAGTCGTCAACGAAACGTTCGACCTGTTTGTCGAACTTGGCGCGAGCGACGAGCAGGCCGAATTTCCGGTGTTGTATACGAACGCGAGGGCCGGCATCGCGAAGCGCGACCTCGACGATGAAAGCGATTCACTCGAGCCGCTGTTCGAGACGATCGTCACACACGTTCCGGAAGCGCCGGCCGAAGACGGTTCGTTCCAGTTGTTGATCTCGGCCATCGACCATAACAAGTACGTCGGCCGAATCGGCATCGGCCGGATCTTCCGTGGCACCTCCCGCGTGAACGCGCCGATCGCGAAGGTCGCGCGTGACGGCGAAGTTGCTATGGGGCTGCGCCTAACGACGCTCCTCACGTTTGCCGGCCTCGAGCGCATCGAAGTCGAGGAAGCGTCCGCCGGCGATATCGTGTGCGTTTCGGGCATCGACGATCTGAACATCGGTGATACGATTGCGGCCGCCGATAATCCCGAAGGCATTCACGCGGTAGCGGTCGACGAGCCGACCGTTTCGATGTCGTTTAGCGTTAACGCGTCGCCGTTTGCGGGCCGCGAAGGTAAGTTTCTGACGTCGAGGCAGATTCGCGAGCGGTTGATTCGCGAACTGGAATCGAACGTCGCACTGCGCGTCGCCGATACCGAATCGGCCGACACGTTCGACGTGCGCGGACGAGGCGAGCTCCATCTTTCGATCCTGATCGAGACGATGCGGCGCGAAGGCTACGAGGTGGCCGTTTCCAAGCCGCAAGTCATCGTTATCGAACGCGACGGCAAGCGCTGGGAGCCGGTCGAGTACGTGGTGGTCGACGTGCCGGAAGAATACGTCGGACCCGTCATCGAAGCGCTCGGCAAGCGCAAAGCGTTGATGTCGAACATGATCAACATCGGCGCTTCGCGCCGGTTGGAATACACGATGCCGACGCGCGCGACGTTCGGTCTCCGCGGCGAATTGCTGACGCTGTCGCGCGGTACCGCCGTGATGTCGCACACGTATTACGACCATCAAGAGTGGCAGGGCGAACTGCCCGGACGTTCGGTCGGCGCATTGGTCGCCAGCGATACGGGCCGCACGACCGGTTATGCATTGCAGGGACTCGACCAACGCGGCGAATTCTTCATCGGGCCGGGAGTCGACGTGTACGAAGGCATGATCGTCGGCCGGGCCAACGATGACAAGGATATCGCAATGAACGTCGTGCGTGAGAAAAAACTCACCAACATGCGCGCTGCCGGTACCGACGAGAACGTGAGGCTCGCGCCGCCCGACACGCTGTCGCTCGAACGCGCGATCGAATTCATAGAAGATGACGAGTTGGTCGAAGTGACGCCGGAGTCGATCCGTTTGCGCAAGCGGATCTTAGACGAAGGCGAGCGACTCAAAGCTCGCAAGCGCGTGGCAGCCCCGAAATAGTAAACCTTTACAGGTACGGGCTTACTCACTCAGTCGTAATTCGAACTCGCGAAATTTCGCAGGTTGCCCCTCTGAGCGGCTCCAATTGCGAATCACCCCTGCGCAAGTCAGCCTTGGGGGAAACGGCCGCAGTCGCGCGCGCGAGACGGGGGGTGGTAGTCCTCGCGAGTGTCGGCAACGTACTTGGTCTGGGCGTTACTCTCGCGTCGGAAATCGCATTGGCGTCGATTCAACGGTTACGCGTTGCTCGCACAAGTGCATCGCACTTCATCCAGCAAACGCGCTCT
>JBDTKL010000275.1:0-3582 GCA_039935355.1 Candidatus Tumulicola sp. | reverse complement strand
ACCACTTAACGTCTTTAACCGTCACGGGAACGCCATCGCTCCACTTCACGTCTTTGCGCAGATGATAGGTGATGGTCAGGCCGTTGCGAGAGATTCCACCATTCTCGATGGTCGGGACTTTCGTCGCGAGCACCGGAACCGGGTTGCCCTTATCGTCGGCCGAGAGCAACGGTTCGAACATCAAAAACGCTAGGAAGCCGTCGGTCGTGTTCGAGTTGAGCAGCGGGTTCAAGTTTTTCGAATCTTGTTGAATTGCAATGCGCAACTCGCCGGGTTTGGTCCACGAGTGACGGCCGTCGCTTTCGATTCCACCGGTTTTGCTACAGGCGCATACCACGGCGACCGTCGCAACCGCCGCGAGCGTGTTTCGGAGTATCTTCACGGTCGTCTTATACCGCTGCTTTCGAAGGGCCGCGCTGATTTGAGACGGGGTCGTAGCGTTCGTGCCGCCAGCGATATGTGCCGAGTCCTTGTGTCGCGGTGCGCAGTTCGGTGATGTATCGGGCCAGCTCGACTTGCGGAACGAACGCTTCGATGATGTCAAAGCCCGGACGCTCGCTGGCCGGGTTCATTCCGAGGATTTGACCGCGTTTTCCGGTGAGTTGTTGGATGATGGTCGACGTATAATTATTAGGCACTTCCACTTCGACTGCGACGATCGGCTCCAGCACGACCGGGCCGCACTTTTGCAGCGCATCGCGGACGCCCATGCTGGCGGCGGTTTTGAACGACTGTTCGCTCGAGTCGACGTCGTGGTATGCGCCGTCGAACAAGGTTACGTGCAGGTCCGTGATCGGATTTCCGTTGGGGCCGCGAGCCAGCGCTTCACGCACGCCTTTTTCGACCGCCGGGATAAACTGACGCGGCACGACGCCGCCGACGATTTTGTCTTCGAACGTGACGCCGGCGCCGCGATCTCGCGGCTGGAACCGCAGCCAAACGTCGCCGAACTGCCCGTGGCCGCCGGTTTGATGCTTGTAGCGGGAGTGCACTTCGGTGTTGGACGTAATCGTTTCGAGATAGGGAATCGCCGGCGGCGCCGCTTCGACTTCCACCTTGTATTTTCGCGCCAGCCGCTCGATGGCGATCGAAACGTGCTGTTCGCCCGCACCCAGCAGGAGCAATTCGTGCGTGACATCGGCCCGGCGCAATTGTAACGCCGGATCTTCGTCGACGATGCGTCCGAGCATCTGCGAGATTTTTGCTTCGTCCATGCGATCTTTGGGTTTGATCGCGGCTGCGAACACCGGCTCGGCCGGGACGATCGGCGCCATGCGCGTCGAGGCGCTTCCAGACGTGAGCGTGTCGCCGGTGGCGACGGTTTCCAATCGCGCGAATGCAACGATGCTGCCCGGACCAGCTTCGGCAATCGGCTCTTGCTTTTTGCCTTGCAGGCGGTATAAGCCGCCGAGGCGCACTTTTTCGCCGTCTCGGTTGGCATCCGACAGCGTCGCGTCTGCCTTTACGGTGCCGGAGTACACGCGCGCGATCGACACTTTTCCGCTTTGCGGATGGATCGACGTCTTGATGACTTGCGCGATGACCGGTCCGGCCGGATCGGCCGTAATCGGAGTGCCGTCGGCATCGGTCTTTTCGACGGCCGCCGGCGAGGGGAACCATTTCAATATCGAACGCACGAGGGCATCGACGCCGGCACCGCTCGCTCCCGAGGCGACGACCACCGGAATGATCTGATCGTGCGCACATTCGTCGCGGAGGTCGCGCTCGATCTCTTCGGCGTCGGGATCGACGCCCTCGAGCAACTCTTCCATCAGGTGATCGTCGAAGTCGGCCATCGCTTCCAATAGTTGCCCGCGCGTTTCGCGTGCCGCCGCTTCGAGATCGGCCGGTATCGGGTGCTCCGTTTCGGAACCGTCGGCGAATCTCCAACCCTTCATTTCGGCCACGTCGATGTAGCCCGCAAACTGTTCGGAACTGCCGATGGGTAACTGCTCGGCGACGACGTGGCGTCCGTAGGCGTCTTGCAGCGCGGCGAGGGTTCCGGGAAAATCTGCTCCCGGGCGGTCCATTTTATTGACGACGAACAGATGCGGCAACCGCAACGAGTCGAGAAAATCCACCGTCGCTTTCGACTGCACCACGCGTTGCGGATCGGCTTCGATCACGATGATCGCCGCATCGACGCCCCGCAAAACAGCTTTGGTTTCCGCAAAAAAGTCGACGAAGCCTGGACAATCCGCGATCGTAACGTCGATGCCGTCGCTGGTGAAGTGTGCGAACCCAACACAGGTCGACTGAACGTGCGCCACGTCTTCGGGCTCGTGATCGGTTACGGTCGTTCCATCGGAAACGGAGCCACGGCGTGAGATTGCCGCCGTTTTCGCGAGGACCGCTTCGACCAGCGTGGTCTTTCCGGCGTGGTGCGGGCCGACGAATGCGACGTTCCGCAGGCGATCGACGTTCGCCATCGGGTACCTCCTCTGAACGACGAAGAAGGGTTAGCGGCGCTTAGGCGCCGGCCGCTTTTTCGCGCTCGGGGCCGCCGCGGGTTTGCTCGATTTCTTAACAGTCGTTTTCTTCGCGGATTTTGCCGCGGTCTTGGCAGGACGCGCCGGAGCTCGCGCGGCCGGTTTGGCCGGCGACTTCTTCGCCGTTTTTTTGACAGCCGTTGCGCGCGCGGGTGCCTTTGCAGCTTTCTTTACCGGCGCCGGCGCCTTCTTGTGGGCCGGCGCTTTGGCCGTAGCAGCGCGTTTCGCAGGAGCGGGCTTAGCAGCGACCGTCCGAACCGGCTTCGATTTCTCTACCTTCGGTTTAGGAACGGGCTTTTTTTTGGCGGCTTTCGGCTTCTCGACCGGTTTGGGTTTCTCGGGCGCTTTGGGCTTTTCGGCAGTCTTTCGCGGCGGCGCAGCTTTAGCGGCGGACGCCTTCGCAGGCGGCGCAGGTTTGACCGCCGGCGGTTTCGGTTCGGCTGTTTTCGGGGCAGCTGTTTTCGGCGCGGCTTTGCTTTTCGACGTGGATTTAGACGGTTTCGCCGCAGGCGTTTCGGCGGTGGTGTCCGGTTCGTGCTCGGTTCGCGCTGCTTTCGCTTGGGTCGACGATTCGCTCGAATCGGCGCTGCGCTTGGACGTGCTCTTCGACGACGATTTTCCGGAGGCCGCCGCACGTTTGGTCGGCCGCGCCGGTCCACCGGCGCGCTTTTTCGCCCGGCCTTTACCGGGGACTACGATATGTTCCGGGAGGCCGAGTTCGGCGCGGCTGAATCCGCTGATGCTGCTGCCCGGCACGTTCTTTTCGCGGGAACGATCGTGCGCCTCGAGATGCTCCTGCGTGGCGCGTAATGCGACGCGAGCGAGCCGGCCGCCGACCGGGAAGACCAACTCGTTGATCTCCGCGTCGTCGAGCATGCGCAACACGATATCGAAATGGTTGCCTTGGTCTTTGGGGCTATGCGCGTCGGAGCCGATCGCGATACCGACGCCTAGCGCTTGGGCCTTGCGGGCCAATCGCGCGTTGGCGTCGAGAAAGGCTTTCTTGTGCTCGTCCGACGTTTCGCGGTAGAGGAAGCGCGTATTGATCTCGACGGCCAGTTTGCGGGCGTGACACACCGCTAACAGGCGGTCT
>JBDTKL010000274.1:0-4703 GCA_039935355.1 Candidatus Tumulicola sp. | reverse complement strand
GGTCCACGATCGTCTCTGCATCGGCAATCACAACCGTGCCCTGGACGTACAACGCCGGATGGCAAGCCGCCAAGCGCGCTATGGCCCGCGGATCCGCGACGCCGCTTGCCTCGATGACGATTCGCTCGGGAACTGCGTCGCGAGTAACGAGCTCTTGGAGTGCGAGTATCAAATCGCCGCCGATCGTGCAACACATACAGCCGTTGGTCAGCTCGATGGCTCGCGTGCCCGACGATGCGATCATTTCGCCGTCGATATTCACGCTGCCGAAATCATTGACGAGCACCGCATAGCGTAGGCCGTTCGCATTGCGTAACAACGCGTTCAACAACGTCGTCTTGCCGGCGCCAAGATAACCCCCGATGACAGCGACCGGGATCGGTTTCACTGCAACGTTTACGCTCGTTTGTAGACTGTCTTTCCGTCCTTGATGGTCTCGCAGACTTTGATGTCTTTAATCTTCGCCGCGTCGACCTTCGTAGGGTTCGAGTCGAGTATCGCGAGATCGGCAAGCTTGCCGATTTCGATCGAACCTTTACTCGCTTCCTCGCCGTATTGGTATGCTGCATCGATCGTAAGAGCGCGCAAGCCGTCGTGCGCCGAAATGCGCTCGTCCGGACCGATTATTTGTCCGGATCGCGAAAGGCGATTGACCGAACTCCAGAGGATGAACATCGGATTGAGCGGGGTTACCGCAAAATCGCTGTGGTTGGAAAAGCGAATACCGCGCGCTTTTGCAGAGCGGGTGGGGCTCATAAAGTAGGCCCGTTCTTTGCCGAGGTTTTCGACGTGAACGTCGCCCCAGAAAAATGTGTGATTCGTAAAGAACGACGGCATGAGCCCATACGAGACATATTTGTCGAGCTGGTCGGGTCGCACAAACTGCGAGTGGACGACCACGGTGCCTTTTCCTTGTGGTGAACCGGCCGCTTCGTGTGCTTCAAGCAGCATATCGATGGTCGCGTCACCATTACAGTGCATCAGCACCTGAATGCCATTGTCGTACGCGAGTTGCACGACGTTCTTGGTTTCTTCTAGCGAAACGTTCGGCTCGCCGCACCACTCTTTCTCTCCGCTCGGACCTGGCGTGAGCAACGGTTTGGTCCAAAACGCGGTCTTGCCTTGCGGCGAGCCGTCGCCGACGATCTTCACGCCACCGACGCGAAAGTGGCCTTTGTACGGGCCTTTGAACGGCTCGCCCGCGGATTTTACAAGCGACGGAAACTCGATCCAGTTTACGTAGCCGACCACATCGAGATACAGCAACCCTTGATCGGCAGCTTTGTGATAGAGCGGCCGCGTCGGCGTTTCCATCGGTGCGTCTTGGGCGGTCGTAATTCCGTTGCTCGCATACAATTCTTGCGCGGCCTTCATGGCCTTGAGCTGGTCCGCTTCCGTGGGCGCGGGCATGTTCATGAAGATCGGTAGGAACGAATGCTCCATGACTAAGCCGGCCGCCTCGTTGGTCCCGGGGATGCGCGCCGTCAGGCCGCCCGCGGGCGTCGGCGCAAACAGGTCGAAATTCACAGCCTTAAAACCGGCCGTATTGAGTACTGCGCCGTGGAGCGAGACGTGAAGCAACATCACCGGGTTATCGGGGAAATGTGGATCGAGATCGGCACGGGTGAGATCGCGCGTTTCGTCCATGGCAGTAACGTCGTATCCGTAACCCATCATCCAGTCCCCGGGCTTCAACCCGAGCTTGGCCTTATAGGCCTTTAGGGTTGCGATCAGGTCGGCAAACGTCTTCACTTCTCCAGCCGGTGGCGAGGATACGTTTGCCCACGTTCCTAAGCGGACGGCATTGATGAAATGGCTATGCCCGTCCAAGAACCCCGGTACAAGCGTACGGCCCTGCAAATCGATCATCTCCGTTGAGGGACCCTTGCAGGCCATCACTTCGTCTTTCGATCCCACGGCGATGATCTGTGCATCTTTGGTTGCAACAGCCTCTGCTGCGGGGCGTGCATCGTCCATCGTGATGATATCGCCGCCGAAAAAAATGCGATCCGCTATGCCCGTGCCCATCGTTCTACCGCCTCTTCTCAACGAAATATTCGCGTCAGCTATCGAGGCTTTTGAATCCGATTGCGGGATACCCCCCAGAGCCTTTGTGTATACCGGGGAGGCACGAAGCTTACTCCTCGAGGTCGTAGTAGTCGAGCGCCGCACCGCGCATGATCCGGTACTCCGGCGATTTAACCGCCCACTTTTCGCTGTCGGGATAATGGCAAGATTCACCGATAGGATTGTCAGCGACGATATAAAGGATCAAATCGTCGACACGATCGTTGATGATTTGATGCGGTTCGTTCGGTTTGAAGAGAAATGCGTCACCAGGTCCGATCTCGCTTTTGCCGGCCCCGTGCCGCACGACGCCGCGCCCGGAGGTGACGTGATAGAACTCCCATTGCGCACTGTGGGAATGGTAGGGGCACAGTGCAGAGCCGGGAGGAACCCGTGCCACTTCGACGTCGAAGGGATGCCGCTCGAGCATATCCATCGATTTTGGCTTCCGTCCGAGCGCTTCGGAGATTTTCTTTTCGTCTCGATGGAATTTCTTGGTCGGCGAGCCATGCGGGCGCCATTCAATGTCGGCTGAGTTAACTATGCGCATCTCGGTCCGTTCAGCGCGTAACCGAGCAAATCTTCGTCATGGTTTCCCGCATATGGCGACTGGGCTGGAGCTCGGTAGTGAACCAGCTGCACCGACTGCTGCGAAGTATATCGCTGCGGCGGTATCACTGACGGAGACTGCGTTCCGCCGCAACCTGCAAGCAATGCGACGCGCATATGCCCTGGACAAGTTTGCAACTCTCACCGCTCTTGCTTCATCCTCTAACGTTGTGATGTGCGGCGTCAGTCAGAGCATTTTGTCTCGACGTGGCATCGCACCATGAACTCCGTTCCACTCGTGTGCGAAATCGTTACCTTCGCGATGAACATCACTTTCTCGTATTGGGGTGCTTCGAGCGTCGCTACGTGTTCATTAGCTATCGAAACTGCAAGCCGCGGGTCGCTGCTTTCAATACTCCAACCCGATTTCGGCAAAAGATGAAAGAGCGCGCTAGACACGTCACTCGTCGTACCGGAAATTAGCGTGATCACGGCTGTCTCGAGGTGCGGAGTGTCCGTGCGTTCTTCAGCGTCGGCGACGGGTACGACAAGCGATTTCATTTGCGGCGCGCACCCGGCCGCGCCTAAGGCGACTCCGACGGCAGCGTATGCCAACTCTTTGCGATTCAATTCAAGCTCCTTTTGAATATCTCACGTACAACCACAATACGTCGTCATTGGGGGAGCCCCATCTAAATTAACATCGTCCGAACAAACGCTGATCGCCGCGCGGCCCGCAGCGCCGGGCCATGCGGCGGCTACGATGGCGTCCGGACGGGTATACTCGACGAATGAGCGAGCAGCCGCGAGCCCAGCAACCCAGCGAGAAAGCCGGCGAGACGGTTTCGCTCACGCAGACCGAGGAGCGCCAAGTTCGCGAACGGACCGGCTTGCGCGCCGCCGTCGTGTTCGAGTCGGTGCGCCGCGAAGGCGAAAGCGAATTGGAACGCGCGCCCTGGTCATTGGCGTTTTCCGGCTTGTCAGCAGGGCTATCAATGGGGTTTTCGCTGGTGACCATGGGCTTGCTGCGAGCCGCGCTCCCCGACGCTCGTTGGCGTACGCTCATCGAAACGTTCGGCTATTGCGTCGGCTTCATCATCGTCGTGCTCGGACGACAACAACTCTTCACCGAGAATACGGTTACGGTCATCCTGCCGCTGCTGGACGATCCGCGGAAAAGCCGCGTGGTAATGAAGGTCGCGCGCCTATGGGCGATCGTGCTGGCGGCCAATCTGATTGGCGCCGGCATATTTGCCTTCGCGCTGGCGCACATTGGCGCGTTCGATCCGGCTACACGCTCGGCATTTGCGTCGCTCGCGCACGAAGCGGCCGGTTCCGCATTTTGGCCGACGGTCGTGAGCGGCATATTCGCCGGCTGGCTGATCGCGATGATGGTGTGGCTGCTACCGGGTGCCGACGCGCAGCGGCTATGGGTGATTCTAATCATCACTTACGTGGTCGGTCTCGGCGGATTCAGCCACGTCGTTGCCGGTTCGGTCGAGACGCTTTACGGCGTCGCGATCGGAACGATCTCCTGGGCAGCCTACTTCGGAGGGTTCTTGCTACCGGTCTTTATCGGCAACGCAATCGGCGGAGTGCTGCTCGTCTCGATCCTTAACTACGCGCAGCTCGCGCCCGAAAACGCTGGAGATTGAGTCTCGTTAGCGACGATCGCCAGGCAAAAGAGATTGAGCCACCGGAGCGAACCTTGAACGTAACGTTGCATCCTGTAAGGTAAGACGATTGATAGATTTATTGTTGGCCGTATTGTTAGGATCGACTGATGCCACGCCGGCAGCGTCACCCCCCGCGGTACTGCCGCGCCATCTCGAATATCGGTTCGGCTGGAATACGAAGGTTGCGGATTCGGGACCACTAACCGGCACCATCAGCGTTGACATCACGCCGGCGGCCGACGGCAGCATGACGGTAAGTTCCACCGAATCTTGGTGGAATTCCGTGCGGCCGAGCGCCACACACACGTGCGAGGTCTATTCGGACGGTACCATCAGTTGCATGGAACGCCCGTAAGCGGTGGCCCCGGTTAGTCGGACAGCCTGATATGTGATGACTTCGCTTGCTGCGGT
>JBDTKL010000273.1:0-9010 GCA_039935355.1 Candidatus Tumulicola sp. | reverse complement strand
GCCGGTCGGGCCCATCGAACCGGCCGCGAACCGCGGCCGCTCCGGCGTCGAGAATCGATCGCACGCCGCACGCGCGATTTCGGCCGCACGGCGATTGACTTCGACCGTGCGGTCGCCCAAACCGTATTCCGATAGCTTGAGACGGGAACCCATAAACGAATCGGTTTCGACCACGTCCGCACCGGCTGCCAGATACGCGGCGTGGATTTCGGCGACGACATCCGGGCGTTCCAGCACCAGCGCTTCGTGACAACCGCGGCGCGACAGACCGCCGAAATCGGCGTCCGATAGCTCCATCGCCATCAGCTGCGTTCCCATCGCGCCGTCGTACAATAAGACGTGGCGCGCGAGCGCGTCGAGATACGGGCTCGCGAATCGTTGCTGCATCATCTCGTGCCGTCCGAAAAGTCCGTCGCGCGAATTTCTCCGACCGAATGACCGGCCCAATTCCGGACTGGTGGCTGCGCCAGCCGCTCCAAGCGCGCGAACGCATCGGCGTCGATGGCGCCGAGCGCGCGCAACGCAGCAATGGTTCCCGGGGCGCGGGCGCGTCCGTTGCCATCGATCACTTTCGAGGCATATCCGTACCCTTTGTCGACAACGCCGACGCCGTGCACGCCTTCGGCGCCGGTCTTGCAGACGACGTTGTCGCTCGCCTGCATCAGCACCGTATCGAGCTGATTCGTTCCCGCCACGTATTCGGGAAACGTACGCATGGCGCTCGCGACGACGTGCAACGCACGCGCGTCGGCAGCATGTTCGTAGCTCGAAGGATCCGCCAATCGAGCGAAGGCCAGCGCGGCCCTACGCAAGCTGGTGGCATAGACGGGTATGCCGCAGCCGTCGACGCCGAGCGGCCAGGTCGCCGCGTCATCGTCGTGCACGCGCGCACAAAACTCGAGAATGCGTTGCTGCGCGGGGTGGTCGACATCGAGATAGCTCGTCACGTCGGCTTCGAGCATCAAGCTCAACGCCAAAATGCCGGCGTGCTTGCCCGAACAGTTGTTATAAATCGCCGTCGGTTCGATATCGCCGCGAATCATCGCTCGCGCGCTCGCTTCGTCGTACGGCATCTGAGGACCGCATTGCAACGCCGACTCGTCGAGACCGATCTTCGATAAAATCGAGCGCACCGCCGCGACGTGGAACGGTTCGCCGTAGTGCGATGCCGACATCACCGCGACTTCGCGCTGCTCGAACCCAAAGCGTTCGACCGCCCCGCCGGCCACGACCGCGCCGGCAATGAACGGCTTGGCGGACGAACGCAAATAGACGGGACGGTCGACGTCGCCGCGGACGAACCGAACGCGACCGCGGACATCGACCGCGCACGCGTCGACCCGATGCAGCGACTCTACCAAGTCGCCGCGGGTGACTTCGACCGTCAATCGTTCTTACACCAGCGCCGTTTCGACGACGACCGCTTCTTGTTCGGCGAAGACGGGGTTGCTCAGATACCGTTCGCCGGTATCGCAGCCGAACGTTACGACCGTCTTGCCGGCAAACTCCGGACGCGCAGCAACGTGCAACGCAGCCCACACGTTGGCGCCGCCGGAAATACCGACCAGCATGCCTTCTTCGCGAGCCAAACGTCGAGCCGTTCCGATCGCGTCCGCGTCGGTAACGCGAATGACTTCTTCGTACACCGACGTATCGAGGATCGCCGGCACGAAGCCCGCGCCGGTGCCTTGAATCTTGTGCGGCCCGGGTTTTCCACCGGAGAGCACGGGAGAAGCATCCGGCTCGACCGCGATGATGTGAATGTCGCTCTTGCGCTCTTTGAGCACCTCGCCGGCGCCGGTGATGGTGCCGCCAGTCCCGACGGCGGAAACCAAGGCGTCGAGGCGACCGTCCGTGTCGCGCCAGATTTCTTCGGCAGTCGTCCGGCGATGGATTTCCGGATTCGCCGGATTTTCGAACTGCTTGGGCTGAAAATACTTGGCCGGCGACGCGTTAAAAATTTCTTCGGCCCTTCGAATCGCACCGGGCATGCCTTCGGATCCCGGCGTCAATACGACTTGCGCGCCGTACGCTTTCAACAAATTACGGCGCTCGATCGTCATCGTTTCAGGCATAACGAGCACCAATGCATACCCTTTTGCCGCGGCGACAAACGCCAAAGCGATGCCGGTGTTACCGCTCGTTGCTTCCAGAATGATGGTGTCGGGGCGAAGATGGCCGTCGCGCTCGGCCGCCTCGATCATTGCGACGCCGATGCGGTCTTTCACCGAACCCGCCGGATTGAACGACTCCATCTTCACGAGCACCGTTCCCGGCAAGCCGCGATTCAAGCGCGGAATTTTTACCAGCGGCGTGTTGCCGAACGTGTCGGCTAAGTTTTCGTAGATCCGTGCCATTTCTCGTCCTATAACCTTCCCGCCGGGTGGGGCGTTTCACAGTGCACCGGGGCTTTGCGCCCTCGGGCGGCTAACCTTTTTGCATGCATCGATACCGCGTTGGTCACGTCCGTATTCCCCTGTTGGCGGTAGCGTTGGCGCTGTCCACGTCCGGATACGGCCGGGCGCAGGCGGCTGGGCCGACTCAGGCCGACGCGCTAGCCGCGATTCGCGCCTTTGCCCACATCGCGATGGAGCGCCAGGGCACGCCCGGCCTTTCGGTCGCGATCACCACGAGGCAAGGGACGGTCGATGTCATTACCCTCGGTTACGCCGATGTGGGCGCCAAGACGCCGGTCACGCCGGATACGCGCTTCGCGATCGGTTCGATCACCAAGTCGATGACGGCGCTGGCTTTGATGCAGCTCTACGACGGCGGCTGGCTCGATCTACAGGCACCCGTTCGCCACTATCTTCCATGGTTCCGGATCGACTCGAACGGAAAACCAATCTTGATCCACCAAGTGCTGTCGCACACCGCGGGATTACCAGACGATTATTCGTCGCAGCCGGCGTATCGCTACGACGTGGTCGCGCTTGCAAAGGCGCGGCTGTTGTTCGCTCCCGGTACGTCGTGGTCGTATTCCAACGACGGGTACGCGACGGCAGGCGCGATTTTGTCGACGCTCGACCGCCGCGCGTGGGCCGACTCGTTGCAGGCCCGCGTCTTCGATCCGATCGGCATGACCGCCGCCGCCCCAGCGTTTACTCCCGAGGCGTTGCAACGCGCGGCCGTCGGCTATCAGTGGCTGTACAACGATCGTCCCGGCTCGCTGCAACCGGCATTAACACCCTCGCCGACAATGGACTTCGTCGATCCGGCCGGTTCGGTGCTGGCGACGCCCGAGGATATGGCTCGGTACATGCGCTTTTATCTCAACGGCGGACACACTTCGAACGGCACCGCATTGATCTCTTCGCGAGCCTTCACGCGTATGACGAACGCGGATCGTCTCAACGACGGTAAGACAGCCGGAGACCCCGCGGGTGAGATGGCTGAAGCGCCGCAGATGTACCGGCGCTACGGTTTCGGATTGTCGATCGAAGACGACGGTGGCGATCGTGTGATCGGCCACACGGGCGGCGTTTCTGGTTACACCGCCTGCATGCAGATGAATACGACACGCGGTTTCGGCGTCGTCGCGATGGCCAATCTCGTCGAAGCACCGTTACACCCGTGTGCGATCGTTCTGTATGCGATGGCGGTATTGCAAGCGCAAAGCCAGGGGCGCGCGCTTCCCGCCCCGCCGCCGGCGCCGAATCTGCGGCACGTCGAAAACGCCGAACGATACGCCGGCGCCTACACGTCGCAGGACGGCCGGAAATTCGAAATCGTCGCGTCCGGCGGACAGGTATCGCTGGTCGACTCGTCCGGTACGTTCGCGGCCTATCCGCGCGGCGACGATACGTTTTGGGTCGACGCTCCAAACTTCGTTCGGTTCGAGCTTGCGTTCGGTCGCGACCGCAATGGGCGCGTCGTCGAATGCAACTATGGTTCGCAGTGGTTTACCAACCAGCATTACGCGGGTCCGCGCACGTTCGCCTATCCCGCCGGGTGGAACGCCTTGGCCGGACGCTACCAGAACGACTTTCTCGGACAGCCGTACGTTTCGCGCATCGTAATCGTAAAAAGTCGTTTGACGATGGACGGCACCGACGCCCTTACGCCGCTCGGCAATGATACATTTTCGTTGGGTTCGTCGATCGTTCGATTCGACGCACGCGCGGGCGCGCAACCGCAACGCATGTGGGTCGACGATACGCCGATGTACCGTATCGAACTTCCCTAAGCCTTGGACGAATTCGCGCGCACCGCGCAGAGGATCGCGCAAACCGCGGCGACCGGCGAGAAGACACAGTTGCTCGCGGCGTATCTGCGCGGCCTCGAGAGCGAGAACGATCTCGCCGCGGCCGTTCGATTTTTCACCGGAAATCCGTTCGCGGCCAGCGACCGGCGTACGCTCTCAATCGGCGGAGCGGCGATCGCGAGGGTCGCAAAACGATTGTGGGGTTTCGACGATGCGTCGTTTCGCGCCGCGTACCGTGACGCCGGCGACCTCGGCAGCGCGCTGGCGATGCTGGTTCGGCCCCCGCAACATGCGTCGCTCTTCGCGCGGCCCGCACTTGGACCCGCGGCGCTGAGCGATGCGTTCGCAGCCATCGCGAGTGCGTCGGGAAAGAACTCGGCGAAGCGTCGCGAGACGCTGCTCGAGGACGTCTTCCGAGCGACTGACGATCCGGCGTCGATCGCCTTTGTGGTAAAGATCGTCACCGGCGATCTGCGCATCGGACTGCGCGAGGGTCTCGTGCTCAATGCGATTGCCTCCGCGTTCGGCGTCGATCCACCGGCCGTCCGCCGGGCGTTCATGGCCGCCGGCGACGCCGGCGCCGTCGCGGTTGCTGCGCGCCGCGACACGCTCGCCGAAATACGCGTTGCGTACGGCAATCCAATCGGCTTTATGCTCGCATCGCCGATTCCGTTCGGCGACGCGTACCCAGCCTTAACGGGCGCGCGCTGGGCGATCGAAGACAAATACGATGGCATCCGCGCTCAAGCGCACGTCGGCGGCGACCGCATCGCATTATTTTCCCGAACCCTCAACGACGTCGCGGCGACGTATCCAGAAGTCGTCGCGGCCTTGCGCGAGTTGCCCCGTCGGGCGATTTTTGACGGCGAAATCGTTGCGATGCGCGACGGCAACGTTTTGCCGTTCCGAGCGCTGCAAGCGCGCATCTCTCGCAAAGACGTCGCCGCAGCACTTCGCGAGAACGTGCCCGTAGCGTACGTTGCATTCGATCTCCTGGCGGATGCTGACGAGCTATTGCTCGACGAGCCGTACGAGCATCGGCGAGAGCGGCTCGCGTCGATGCTCGGATCCAGCCAGAGCGTCAAAGTCGCGCCACACCAATCGCTCGATTCCGCCGATGCGACGCTTGTCAATGAAGCATTCGAAGCGGCGCGTGCTCGCGGCAACGAGGGCCTGATGCTCAAGCGCACCGACTCGCCCTACGCGCCGGGCCGACGCGGCAAGTGGTGGATCAAGTTGAAGCGCGAGCTATCGACGTTGGACGTGGTGGTCGTGGCGGTCGAATGGGGCCACGGCAAACGCTCGAACGTGTTGTCGGACTACACCTTCGCGGTCCGCGGCGACGATGGCCAACTGGTCGCCATCGGCAAAGCCTACTCCGGCTTGACCGATGCGGAGATCGCCGAGTTAACCCCGTGGTTCCTCGAACGTCGTCTGCCGCTCGAATCGCAACGCGCGAAAGCGCGTTCGTCGGAGATTCCAGTCGAACCGGAAATCGTGCTCGAGGTCGCGTTCGACGTAATTGCGGTCAGCGACTTACACGAAAGCGGCTTCTCACTGCGCTTCCCGCGTATCGTGCGCATCCGTGACGACAAGCCGGCCGCGGAGATCGACACGCTCGATCGAGTTAGAGAGATTCACGACGAACAGCTGCAGCGCGAGCGATTGTGAGCGGAAGCGCTACGTTTTAGGAACAACGAAGGCCCGCATTGTTGCGAGCCTTCATTTGCGACGTCTCTTCTTACAGCGGTTGGCCGTCGTCGCTCTTGCCCAGAATGAACGGGCGCAGCAACGGAAGCGGCGGGTCTCCGCGCGAGAGCAGTTCGTTGTGAAACTTCTCGAGCGTGTACGCCGAACCCATCATCTTCTTGTAGTCCGAGCGTAACTTGAGGATCATGAGTTTGCCGAGCGTGTAGTAGCCGTACATCGGGTCTTGCGTTCCGCGCAACGACTCTTCGACCGCCACCTGCGGCGTTTGATAGCACTGCGAGGTAAACGTCTTCTCGGCTTGCTGCAACGTCATCCCTTGCGTGTGCAGCTTGACGCCGACGATGTACCGGCACTCGCGCAATAACGCTTCTTCGAGTTGCGACAGGCGAACCCGCGGGTCGCCGTTCCCCCAGCCCTCGTCGACCATCATCTGCTCGGAATAGTGCGCCCAGCCCTCGGCGAATTCCGAAGTCACCGACAACTTACGCGTTAAGCTCAGGTCGAGGTTGCGATCGATCGAAAAGTTGGTGAAGTGGCCGGGATACACTTCGTGCGCCGAGATGATCGGGAACTCGAAGTCGTTGAACTGCGCCAAATAGTCTTCGGTTTGTTTTTTGTTCCACGTCGGATCGACCGGCGTCACGTTGTAGTATGCCTGGGTCGCTACGGTCTCGAGCGGGCCGGGCGAATCTTCCGACGCGGTGCTCGTCGCGCGTTCGAACGCCGGCGTTTCCATGACCGTAATGTTGGCATTGGCCGGAAGCGTCACGATGTGCTTGGCTTCGATAAACGCGCGCAACGCAACTAGGTCGGTGCGCGCTTTGTCGAGCAACTTATTCGGCGCGGGATGTACCTTAGCCAGCGACAGGTACACCGCAAGCGGCGAAGCCTTCGGGTTGATCTTGCGGGCCGTCTCGACGAACTGCGCTCGGGTCGCTTGCAACGCGCTCTCACCGTACGCGAGATATTGGTCGAGCGACATGTCGACTGCATCTTCGTAGAGCAGCTTCTTCTTGTACGCATCGGTGCCGATCGCGTACGTGCCCGACGGGTGTAGATGCTTGATCCACGCCGCATAGGCCGTCATGGCTTTCATCACGCCGGCGTTGGCTTGTTTTAACTGCGATTGCAACGCGGCGTCTTTTACGCCGTTAAACGCCAGGGGCACGCTGGACTTGAAGAAATCGACCGCGCCGGCCGCGTCTTCGTACGAAATACGTTGCGTGACGGCATCGACCGTCGTGGTATTCCGCTCTCCATCTTTGAGCATCGCCGGAATGGCACGCTCGCGCGAGATCGCATATCCGAGGCGGGTCTTCAGCGGTGCGTAATCGCGCGCCATGATGCCGAAAACCGCGCCGCTTGCCGATTGCGTGTAATCGTCGGGATCGTGCTTCCACACGGCCAACGAGTCGTTGTTCAGGATGTCATCTTGAATCGTGTTGCCAAGGAGCGTGGCGTCGAGCGCGATCGAGGCCGAAAGCGTGCTGCGATCGATCGCTTGCAGTTTCGTCCAGGTGTCGCGATCCAGCGCCAATTCTTGCTGCACGCCGGCCGCCGAAAAGTCGCCCAACTGTGCATCGTAGTCGTGCACGCCCACGAACGTTGCGTTCAGCGGATTGAGTTTGAAATACGTCGTGTAATACGTCTGCGCCAGCGATTCGTATTGGCCATCCTGGCTGCCGCCCGGCGCGGGCGAGGCGCCGAGCAATGCGAGGATCAGTGAAGCGCCCAACACGCGCCGGACCGTAGTAACAATCATTGCGACTCCCGGCCGCAGCGAGTGCGGCGACTTCTTACTTATTGGTGAACTTTGCGACGCGTTTTTCGTTGTACGCGGCCAGGCCCTCTTTGGCATCCGAGCTCTTGAAGAGCAGCGACTGCAGCTCGCGCTCCAGCGCCAACGCGTCTTGCAACGGCAGCTCCGCGCCGGTCTGCACGGCACGCTTGATGTGGCCGACGGCCATCGGTGCTTTGTTGGGGGTGCAGAACTGTTTGGCATAGTCGAGGATCTGCGCGCGGAACTCATCGGCGCTGCCTTCATACACTTCGTTTACGATGCCCCAATCGAGCGCTTGCTCGAAACTCACCGTCTTGCCGGTAACCATCAGCTCGATCGCGCGCGATTTACCGACGAGGCGCGCCAGGCGTTGCGTTCCGCCCGTACCCGGCAACACGCCGAGCGCCACTTCGGGAAGGCCGATCTTGCCGGCATCTCGCCGAGCGATACGGATGTCGGCCGCCATGGCAATTTCGAGCCCGCCACCGACCGTATGGCCGTTGAGCGCCGCGATCACCAACTTGGGCGTCTGCTCCAGACGGCTGAGCGTTTCGTTGGCATGCAAACAGAACATGTACTTGAACTCGGGCGTAACGGCGTTAAGCATGCCGATGTTGGCGCCGGCCGAGAAGAACTTTTCGCCTTTGCCGGTGAGCACGATCACTTCGACGTCGGAGTCGAAGCGAGCGTCCAAGATCGCTTCGTCGAGCTGACGCATCATCTCGTGCGTGTACGTATTGGCGGGTGGATCGCACATCTCGATGACGCCCACGTGGCCGTCCTTGAAATAGTTGATGACGCGCTTGCCGTCGAGCGAACGCTGTTCGCGTCCGAAGGGAGTCTGTTGGGTGGTGCCGTTGGTCGTTACGCTCATGCCAATTTGCCTTTCGGGGCGATCCAGTTCGGGTTTTTGAAATATTCCGCGAGGAAGCGTTCGTCGTCCGGCGCCGGCAGAACGGTCGGCGCGTACGCCGCCCATTCCGCGTCGTTCAGGCGACGGCCGTCGACCGCGTAGTGGGCGTCTGCAAACGCACCGATTTTGCGATTAAAACGCATGTCCGGGACGTACAGCTTGGTGTCGCCCTCTACAACTTCGTTGACGCGTGCGATGGTTCCGGAGACCTCGTCGTAAAACTGCTGGCGGGCGCGTTCGTTCAGGGTTTCGCGATCGACCGCGTCGGTCGTCTTATCTTCGTCGACGCGACCTTTGATGCCCCACGTGTAGGCCCACTGCGCCGATCCGGAATGGTCCGTGCCGAACAAATCGAGCGATCCCGCGATCCACTTGTTGTAGTACTTCTGCTGCATGGGAACCG
>JBDTKL010000272.1:0-3608 GCA_039935355.1 Candidatus Tumulicola sp. | reverse complement strand
CGAAAGAACGACGCGACGATCGGCGTGGAAGCGCTGCCGAAAGGTAAGCTGACGACGACGTATCCGTTTGCCGGTATTCGTTGGACGGCGCCGGTGCTCGCACAGCGCGCGGCGTGGCTGGCGATCGCGCTGTTGCTGGTTTTTGGTAGCAGCATCCTGTTCGATCGCTATCGCCGCGAGGCCACCGGATCGCGACGCATGGGTGCGAGCCTCGATATCGCGCGCGTCGTTCCGAACATCGCTCCGTTCCGGCTATTGCGCGCGGAGTTCGCGCTGCTCGTCAACGGTTCGAGCATCTGGTGGTTGTCCGGCGCACTGGGCCTCGCGATTGCATTGTGCTTCGCACCGATCGCCGTCGTCACGCGCTTCATTTTGCCGGTGGCGCTGATTTGGCCGCTGGAGCGGTTCTCGGCGCTCGGAGCGCGCGAACGCCGCTGGAACGTCGCCGACATTCTTTCGGCGACGCGCAGCTTCGGCGGGCGAACGTTGTTAGCACAGTGGGCGGCCGCGACGCTGCTTGGAAGTTTGATCTGCGCCGGATACATCGTTCGCCTCGCCGCTGTGGGTCATCCGATCGAAGCTCTCGCCTGCATCGCGGTCGTTGCCGCTACCGCCGGCGCGGCGCTCGCGTTCGGGACCCTGACCGGGGCTTCGCGACTCTTCGAGGCAGTCTACTTGATCGTCTGGTATCTAGGACCGATTAACGCATTGCCGGCGGTCGATTTTTCGGGTTCGACCGCAACCGCCCCGGTCGTACTAACGTCCGTATGCATTGCGTTGACCGCGATTTTCTTGACCGCCACCGCCGTCGCCCGGCGAGTACGCTAACTGCCTCCGCGAAACGCGCGAGGGGCGTAACCACCCGCGCAAGAAGCGGCTCTCAATGTCTGCGGCTCACCACGACCCGATACTCGACCCCGCTCGTCTGCGGGCAGTATTCGCGTCGAGCTTGCTCGATTCCGAACGGGAGTCTGCTTTCGACGACCTAACGCGACTCGCCGCAGAGATCATCGGCGTTCCGTTTGCTTTTGCAACGATCGTAGATGACACTCGTTCGTTTTGGAAAAGCTCGTTCGGCATTCCGAAAGACGGCCCGAACGAAAACCGAGTGGAAGAGTCGTTCTGCCAATATGTGGTTCGGGCCGATGACGAGATCGTGGTTTCCGACGCCGCCATCGACGAACGCACGCGTACGAATCCTTCGGTGCGATCGATGGGCGTGCGGGCCTGGGCCGGGGTACCGCTTCGAGGCCTTACCGGCGAGGTGCTCGGCTCGTTCTGTGCGGTCGACACCACACCGAAGGTTTGGAGTCAGAAAGATCTGCACGTTCTGCGCACGCTAGCGGCGTCGGCGTCTCGAGAGATCGCACTACGAGCCGCAGTGCGCGAGGAACACGAAGCACGGTTACGCGCCGAAGTTCTCGCGCACACACTGCAAGCCAGCCTCTTGCCCCCGTTACTTACCACCGTGGAAGGTCTCGACGTCGGAGCGTATTTTCATCCGGCCGGTCATGGTCTCGACCTAGGCGGCGATTTTTACGATCTCTTCCAATCGGGCGATGGAATCTGGACGTTCGTCATCGGCGACGTTTGCGGCAAAGGGGTCGAGGCGGCTCGAATCGCGATGTTTGCTCGATATACGATCGGCGCGGGCGCGATGCGAACCGCCGCTCCGGCCCAAGTATTGCAATGGTTACACGAAACGTTGCGAGCGCGCGCACCGTCGTCGGAACGGTTCTTGACGGCGATCGTCGGAAACTTGCGGACCACCACCGACGGCTGCGATATCACGCTCGCAAACGGCGGTCACGCTCCTGCCATCATGCGACGCGCAAATGGCGACGTCGTTTCGCTCGACGTTCCGGGGGCGATCGTCGGTTCTACCGCGCCGTTTTTCTCAACGTCGATCGATATCCACCTCGGAATCGGTGAGACGATCGTTTTGTACACCGACGGAGTAAGCGAGGCCCGCAGGGATCGCCAAATGTTCGGCGAGGACGCCGTCCGCGCCATCGTTGCGGGCGCCGGCAATGCGACGTCATCGTCGAATCTCGCGCGTCGAATCGTCGAGACAGCCTTGGAGTACGACGGTGGAACGGCCAAAGATGATATGGCCGTCCTGGTTCTCAAGCCACTAGGATAAACAAAACCACGAAACGGCGCCTCTACGGGCCGTCCGCTTCGATGTTGAGCGATATATCGACGATATTCCCCACGACCATCGGGCCGTAATCCATGCCCCACTTCGTTCGGTCGATCTCTGCGGTCGCCGAATACGCGACGATTGACTTTCCGCGCGGGGATTTGCCGGAAGCGAGGACTTGCGCGTTGAGAACCACCGGGTGCGTCTGCCCGCTCATCGTTAGATCGCCGCTGATGGTAAATTGCTTGGGGTTTGTTCCCTCGACCTTCGTGCTCTCGAAGCGAATGTCGGGATTAGCGGCGGTGTTAAAAAAATGCGCCGAACGCAGGTCGCTGTCGCGATCGTCGTTGTGCGTGTCCAGCTTCGAGACATCGAGAACCGCCGACACCGCGACGGGAATTTGGCCGTCGCCGGACAGCTTCACCGACGCGCTGCGGATCGGAATCGTGCCGAGCACCGGAACGATTCCGAAATGCTTTGCGGTAAATTGCGCGGTGGAATGAACCGGATCGACCGTCCACGTTTGGAGCGTTGCCGCCGAAACGGGTCCGGCCGCAAACGCCAGGATGCATGATGCCGCGAGCGTAACAAATTTCATGTCATGTGCTTCGCTCGAACGGGATCAAGGCCTCGCTCGGCTGGTAGGCTGCAACCATCCGGGCCAGCGCAAGGCTCTCTTCCGGTATTGTGGATAGCGATCTAAGCGACGCGGCCGGTTCGGCAATTCAATCGACAGAAAGCGGCCACTCGGTTGCGGAACTAGAGACGATTGCTACTTGGTGGCGGGCAATGAGCGGTGCCGCAACGCTGGATGAAATCGAATCCGCGGCGTTGAGAGGGCTCGTACATTTAACCGGCGCGAAAATCGCGTTTGTGGCCCGCCGTCAGGATGCGATCTGGACGATCAGTGCGGACGTTGGCTTGGTCGGCGACATTCGTGGCCTTGCAGTGCCCGAGTCGGATTTGCCGTATGCCGCCGATTTACGCGCGGGACAAACGATATGCTTTCGGAGCCCCTGTGAAATGGGAGTGCAGCTCGCCCCCGCGCTGGCTGCGGTAGGCATCGGCTCGTTGTATGCAGCCCCCATCATGCACGACGGCGATTGCATAGGAGCGCTCGCGATCGGCGACCATGCCGCTTCGTCGTTCGATGCGCGAAGCGGGGCGCTCGTGCGGCTCTTCACCGCCCATTTCGAAACCTTGAGGGCTAATCGCAATCTGGTGCAAGTAGTGGAGACCCTCACCGAGGGTATTCCCGTCATCGTCCTTCGAACCGAGCCCAGCGGCTGGATCAACTGGTACAACCAGCGTTGGTACGAGTTCACGGGACAAACGCGCGAAGAAGCAGCCGGTTGGGGCTGGCAAACGGCGCATCACCCCGAGGACTTCTTGCGCGTTATGGAAGAATGGCCCAAAGCGCTCGCCACCGGCCAGCCGATCGAGATCGAGTTCCGGCTTCGCCGTT
>JBDTKL010000271.1:0-3904 GCA_039935355.1 Candidatus Tumulicola sp. | reverse complement strand
AGGGACGTGCGGTACCGGCTGCGTTCGGTCGGGCATGGGCGATTCGCAAGAACGATTGCTGGTATGCATGCTTCGAATGTGAGCGCGACGTCCGGGCCAATGCGGCGGCAGCGCTTGATGTTATCGGTGTCGATCGAGGCGTGCATGTGCTGGCGGCAACGAGCGATGGTCGCTTGTTCGCCAATCCACGCCCGTTGGGGCTCGTTCTAACGAAAGTGGCGCGCTTGCAGCGAGCAATTGCCCGTAAGAAACGCAATGGCAAGAATCGCCGCAAGACTGCCTTTTTACTCGCAAGGTTGCACGAGCGGATAGCCTGCATCCGGCGCGACGCGTTGCATAAGGTCTCAAAAGATATTATTGGCACGGCGCCACGAGTCATCGCCCTTGAAGATTTGCGACTTACGGCGCTGACGCGGAGCGCAAAAGGCACGGTGGAGGCGCCTGGGCGTAACGTGCGTGCCAAGTCGGGATTGAATCGCGTCCTACTGGATGCGAGTATTGGTCTGCTGCAGCAGATGATCGAGTCCAAAGCGGAAGAAGCTGGGATTGCGGTGGCGGCGGTAGACCCCAGATATTCGTCGCAAACGTGTTCGCGTTGCGGGCACGTAGCTTCGGAGAGCCGCCGGAGAAGGCGTTTTGCGTGCGTTGCGTGTGGATTTTCTGTTCACGCGGATATCAACGCGGCGTTGGAGATGCGGCGGAGGGCACAGTCGGTGCTCGCGGGGAGAGGCGCGGTCTTAGCCGACCTCAATGATCCGCGAAGTGAGCCGCATATCGGCGAGAACCCGATTACGCAGCACGCTGCGTAAGGCACATAAGACGAAGGAAAGACGTTCTGATATGCTATCTGCGCGCCGCTTAGAACGGCGACCCAAAGCGCTCTCACTGTTCGACGGGCCGATTCTGATCGGCGCCGTTGCCGGCTCGTTCGTCAAGCTTGATCCGCGCCAACAAATTCGCAATCCGGTGATGTTTGTGGTCGAAGCCGCCGCCGCCGTAACGACCGGATTCTTTATCCGCGACGTCGCGGTGCACGGGCCGGGCGCCGGATTCGACATCGCGATCGCGCTGTGGCTGTGGTTTACGGTGCTCTTCGCCAACTTTGCTGAAGCCGTCGCGGAGGGCCGCGGTCGCGCGCAAGCCGACTTCTTACGGAAAACAAAATCCGAAACCAGCGCGCGTCGCCTCAACGAAAACGGAGATGAAGAGCGCGTCGCCAGCGCCCTACTCCGCAAAGGCGATCGATTCGTGGCCGAAACCGGCGACGTGATCGCGGCCGACGGCGAAGTAGAGTCGGGCGCTGCAACGATCGACGAATCCGCGATCACCGGCGAATCCGCGCCCGTCATTCGCGAATCCGGCGGCGATCGCAGCTCCGTCACCGGCGGCACTCGCGTGCTCTCCGATCGCGTCGTCGTGCGCGTTACCGCCGAGCCCGGCTCGGGTTTTCTGGATCGCATGATCGCACTGGTCGAAGGCGCGCAGCGCCAGAAGACGCCGAACGAAATCGCGCTCTCGATCTTGCTGGCCGGACTCACCATCGTCTTCCTCATCGCCGTTGCCACGCTGTCGCCGTTCGCGATCTATGCCGGCGCGAAGCAAAGCGTGACGGTGCTCATCGCGCTCCTCGTGTGTCTGATTCCGACGACTATCGGCGGATTGCTGTCGGCCATTGGCATCGCCGGCATGGACCGCGTGATGCAACGCAACGTGCTGGCCACCAGCGGGCGCGCGGTCGAGGCCGCCGGCGACGTCGATACGCTACTCCTCGACAAAACCGGAACGATCACCCTCGGAAACCGTCAAGCCACCGCCATCATCGCCGCTCCCAGCGTCGAGCAAAAGGAAGCCGAACGCGTCGCTTACGTCACGTCGCTGGCTGACGAAACGCCCGAGGGCCGGTCGGTTGTCGCTTTGGCGCGCGAAACCATCGGCGATATGCCGCAGCCTGCCGGCACGTTCGTCCCGTTTAGCGCGTACACGCGCATGAGCGGAGTGGATCTCGACGACGGTGCGCAGCTCCGCAAAGGTGCGCCCGACTCGGTGATCGCGTGGGTTCGCGAATGCGGCGGCAACGTGCCGCAAGAGCTGTCTCAACAGGTCGAGCGCATCGCGCGCAGCGGCGGTACGCCGTTACTGGTCGCGCGCGGTGCGCAGGTCGTCGTAGCGATCCATCTCAAGGACGTGCTCAAGCCGAATATTCGCGAGCGCTTCGAGCGCATGCGCGCCATGGGAATTCGCACGGTGATGATTACCGGCGATAATCCGCTTACGGCGGCCGCAATTGCCAAAGAAGCCGGCGTCGACGACTTTCTTGCCGAGGCCACACCCGAAACCAAGATGGACCTGATCAAGCGCGAGCAGCAATCGGGACGTCTCGTTGCGATGACCGGCGACGGCACCAACGACGCGCCCGCTCTCGCGCAAGCCGATGTTGGCGTCGCGATGAACTCCGGCACCCAGGCCGCCAAAGAAGCCGCCAACATGGTCGATCTCGATTCCGATCCGACCAAGCTGATCGATGTCGTGGAGATCGGAAAGCAACTGCTGATGACGCGCGGCGCACTCACCACGTTTTCGATCGCCAACGACGTCGCCAAATACTTTGCGATTCTCCCGGCGATGTTCGCGGCCGCCTACGCGCCGATGGCAATGCTCAACGTCATGCACCTCAGCACGCCGCAAAGCGCCATTCTGTCGGCCGTCATCTTCAACGCGCTGATCATCGTGGCGCTTATTCCGATCGCATTGCGCGGCGTCAAGTACGAGCCGCGTGGCGCAGACGTGGTGTTGCTGCGCAATACGCTGATTTACGGCGTCGGCGGCCTCATCGTGCCGTTCGTCGGCATCAAGGTCATCGACGTTGTACTCACCGCGTTCCATCTAACGTAAGGACTTCGAAACAACCGTGATCGCACAACTCGGTACTTCGTTCCGCATGACCATCGTAACGGTCATACTTCTCGGGCTACTGTATCCGCTCGCTATGACCGGCCTTGCGCGCGTCGCATTCCCGTGGCAAGCCGGCGGGTCGCTGGTGCAGGTCGACGGGCGCGTGGTGGGCTCAGCGCTCGTCGGCCAACTCTGGACGCAATCGCGATATTTTCAGGGACGTCCGTCGGCAGCCGGCAAAGGCTACGATCCGACGTCGACCGGTGGTACCAACCTCGGGCCGACATCGGCAAAGCTCATGACCTCAACCCAGAAGCTGATCGCGCAACTCAAGCACGACAATCCGAACGCGTCCGGAGCGCCGCCGATCGATCTGGTGACGACGAGCGCCAGCGGCATCGATCCGGATATTTCGCCCGAAGCCGCGTACTGGCAAGTGCCGCGAGTCGCAGCCGCGCGCCGTCTGTCCGCAGATACACTGCGAGCGCTGGTCGCGACACACATCGAAGGCCGGCAGCTCGGCTTCCTCGGCGAGCCGCACGTCAACGTGCTCCGGCTCAACCTCGACTTGCAGAAGATTCCATGACCAGGTAGTTACATAATGCTTTCACACGGGGTACAATATGAAAGCATATGGTAACCCAAACGACGCCAACGGCCGTTTCGAGGATACTGGAAGACCTTCGGACAGAGGGCGGCCTTCAGGGGAAAGACGTCGCGAACATTGTGGACGTTTCCCCGGCGACTGTATCACGCTGGGCCAGCGGCAAGGCAACCCCGGACATTCACAGGCAGACGGTTATTGCCAATCTGGCGTACATCGCTCGCCGCTTGGCTGACTTTTATGAACCCGCCGAAACCCGGTTGTGGTTGAATGCGCGCCACCCGCTTCTCGAAAATCAACGGCCTATCGATCTGATACGAAACGGCGATCCCGAGCCGGTCCTCGCCCTGATCGAACAGCTCGATTCCGGCGTTTACTTATAAACATCGAACTCACGTGGACCGCCCC